>JBGVGH010000089.1:0-35088 GCA_045121575.1 Faecousia sp. | reverse complement strand
CGGAAGATACTTCATCTGTAAACCATGCAAAGGTGGTGCCAATCAGCATAGAGCAGCACAGCAACAGAGAAAGAATGCTTCCAAACAGTGCTTTTTTGCTTGTTTTCATGATATTTTTCCTTCCTTTCCTAATTCAGAGGTCCATCCTCTTTCCCTTCGGGAAAGAGGATGGGGTACCCCATCGCTTCTTTCATTATAGTCTTTTGAATAACAGATGTCAATCAATAATGAACATTTGTATTCGACAAAATAGTGCTTGCTATTTTGGACAATCTGCACGAAAATGGATATTAAAATTTCCGGCCCGCCCCCGCAGGGACAGGCCGGATTTGTTGGAACTTCTATTACTTATTCGGCAACCACAGTGTACCAAACATCGCCATTGGACTGGGTTTCGGAAATTACCGTGTAGCCTGCGGGAACAGTCACACCCCATACCTGAGAGGGATCGCAGTTGACGAAGGTACCGCCCTTTACAATCACCGTGGCGGGCGCGCTTCTTGCAACATAGATGGAGTAGGTCTGGTCGTAGGTGGTGCCGCCCAAAGTCGGGTTGATGCGGGCATTGAAGAAGCCGCCCTCAATGGTCAGCGTAGCACCAGAGTTTACATCGATCAGGTCGTCACGACCGGAGCCGAGGAAGGTGCCGCCCTTGATAACGCATTCGGCGTTGTCCAGCACACGCAGCACATGGTTTGCAACGACGCCGCTGGCCGGGTCGCTGTCATTTTCGTAGTGACCGCCATCAATAACCAGGGTAGAACCACTATTCTGCACAATGAGCAGGGAAGAGTAGCCGCCTCCCAAGTCCGTGACAGCGGAGGCAGTCATTTTGCAGTCACTGATGGTCAGGGCTGCACCCTCTTTCACCTGAACGCCAATGGGCTTTTCACCGCTTTCTCCATCAAAGGTGATGGTAATGGTTTCTCCGGCCAGCGTTGCAGGGGTGGCAGGGTCGCTGTAAACAATGGCCTTGCCGTCACCGCGTACCGTCAGAATCTGCGGCAGCTTTGCTTCGCTGTCGTAAGTATTGCCGAAGCTGTCAGCTTCATTGGCATCCTGCGTGGCAAGGACCGTAATGCCGATGCCGTCGAGGGTCAGGCCCTGATACTCATTTCCGGCAGCCTCGTCCATTTTCGCCACGATTCTCAGTGCGGTATAGGGCTGGTTGGCTGCAAGCTTGATTTCGCCGTCAGGTGCGTAGTTCGCCAGACTGCCCCAAATTTCAGCGCCGCTGCCATAGCCATAAACGCAGACTTCAATATCAAAGTCAATCACTTCTAGCAGTTTCTCATCGGCGTCAATGCCGGTGATGGCGATTTTTGCTTTCGCATTCAGGTTGCCCTTGTTCACGACCGTGAAATCAGGGGTCACAAAGGTAGCACCCGGCTACCACAGGATGTCGGTCTTGCCATTTTTGTCACGGAAAGACAGTTTTCCGTTTTCCAGATTCGTGTAGGTGCTCAGCTCACTCATGTTGAACACCTTGGTGGCGGGGATTTCATAAAGGCCAATGTCCAATGTACCGGCCTGAATGGTGTTGACGCCGGAAGAGACTTCATCTGTAAACCATGCAAAGGTTGTGCCCACCAGCATAGAGCAGCACAGCAACAGAGAAAGAACGCTTCCAAACAGTGCTTTTTTGCTTGTTTTCATGATATTTTTCCTTCCTTTCCTTATTCAGAGGTCCATCCTCTTTCCCTTCGGGAAAGAGGATGGGGTACCCCATCGCTTCTTTCATTATAGTCTTTTGAATAACAGATGTCAATCAGTAATGAACATCTGTATTCGACAAAATAGTGCTTGCTATTTTGGACAATCTGCACGAAAATGGATATCAAAATTTCCGGCCCGCCCCCGCAGGGACAGGCCGGATTTGTTGGAACTTCTATCACTTGTTGGGAAATTACGGCGTAGGCTGCATTTTCTCCCGCTGGCATGTTCGCTCATAGCAGGCGGAAATGGCCGTATAGACATTGGCAAAAACGCGCTGGGCGGTTTCATTGGTGTTGGGCAGTTCCCCATTGGCAACCTGCATTGCAAAGCCGTAAACGGAATTGAAAATCATATACAGCAGTGTCGCGGCTTCGTCCCTGTCCAGGAATGTGGGATAGAGCAAATCACACAGCTTATCCAGCCATTTCTTATGGTCATCCAGCGCATACTTTGCAAACCCGGGGGAATTGTAGTAGTACACAAGGTATTTGCAAATCCTGGGGTTGTCAGTCAAATACTTCCAGGCGGCCTGAATGACGCAGGCACTGCGGTCTTTCAGAGGTTTTTCATCAATCATCTGATTTTCCCGGTCGATTACCTGGATAAGGATATTCATCAGCTTTTCGTTTTCTTCGCGATAGGCCTGTGCCAACAAATGGTCCTTGCTTTCAAAATAACGGTAAATAAAGGCATCCTGAAAGCCTGCCTCCTGACCAATCAGACGGGTGCTGGCATTTTCAATGCCAACCCGGGCGACCACGGTCACGACGCTTTCCAGCAGCACCGCTTCTTTATCAATATTTCCATATACTCTGCCCAATGCTTATGCCTCCATAGGTAGCCCTTATAGCTAGTTGCAAACGCTGTTTTTTGTATTATGTCTTGCTGCGAAATGCAAATATTCAGGAAAAGTAGAATGTATGGCAGTTCGCTTTCTCCATATATAGTATCACAAGCGAAAGAGAAACGCAATATGTATTTGAATAATTGATTATGGCTGACGGAAAATTTTGTGCGCAGGGGGATGCGCTTTCGGTAAAAACGGCGGAAGCGTACGCCGGAAGGGCTTCAAAGAGAGGTATGGATGCAAGGGAAAACGGCGTGGCCCAAGTCACGCCGTCCCCCTTGAAACGCAAGCCGCTGTTCAGCGTTCGTTGCGGTTCTGGTTCTGATTCTGGCTGTTCTGGTTTTTATTCTGATTGTTGTTCTGGCTCTGGTTGTTCTGATTCTTGTTCTGGTTATTCATGACTGTTCCTCCGAAATTTGTACATTTGCGGCTTGCCGCTTCCATAGCTTGCCCCAAAAGTCAGGATTTATCCTTGTCTTTGAAAACGAGGGCGGCAATCAGCCCCGCAATCACCGCTGCGGTAATGCCGCCGGCGGCTGCGGTCAGGCCGCCGGTGAAAATGCCGATAAAGCCGTCCTTTTCCACCGCTTTGCGGATGCCTTTGGCAATGAGATTGCCAAACCCGGTGAGGGGAACGGTGGCGCCTGCCCCGGCGAATTTGGCCAGCGGCTCATAGATGCCGATGCCGCCCAGAATCACTCCGGCCACCACATAGCCCACCAGAATCCGGGCGGGGGTCAGCTTTGTTTTGTCCATGAGAATCTGACCAATCAGGCACAGTGCGCCGCCCACCAGAAACGCTTTCAAATACTCCATGTTACATCCCTCCTTCAATGGATACGGCGTGGCAGATGCCGGGAATGCTCAGCCCCTGCTGGGTGGAGGTGGGGGAGAGCAGCGCCCCGGTGCCGCAGAACAGGATGCGCTTCCATTTCCCGCTTTGCAGCTGGCCCAGCAGATACCCGCAGAGAGTGATGGCGCTGCATCCGCAGCCGGAGCCGCCGCAGTGGACATCCTGCCGCTTTCGGTCAAAGACCATGCAGCCGCAGTCGTCCAGCTTTCCCTCCAGCGGCAGCCCCTCCCGCCGGGCAAGCTCCAGCACCAGCTGCTTTCCGAGAATGCCCAAATCCCCGGTGATGATTCTGTCAAAATCCGCGGCTGTCCGCTTCATGTCCCGCAGATGGGCCTGGATGGTGGAAAAAGCCGCCGGGGCCATGGCGGCGCCCATGTTGTTGGCATCCTTGATGCCCAGTTCCGATACGGTGCCGATGGTGCAGCTGTCAATTCTCGGCCCGGCACCCCCGGCGCAGACTAGAGCGGCCCCCGCCCCGGTCACCGTCCACTGGGTTGTTGGCGTGCGCTGCCCGCCATAGCCCAGAGGAAAGCGGTACTGCCGCTCGGAGCTGGCAAAGTGGGAGGAGGTCATGGCCGCCACCTTGTCGCTGTAACCTCCGTCCACGGTCATGGCCGCCAGCAGCAGGCTTTCGGCCATGGTGGAGCAGGCACCGTAAAGCCCCAGATGGCATAGCCCGGTGTTGTTCAGGCTGAAGGAGGAGCTGATGCACTGATTCAGCAAATCCCCGGAATAGACAAGGGAAAAGTCCTCTTTCTTCATATTTGCCTTTTGCGCCAGATGCTCCAGTGCCAGCTGCTGCATCCGGTTTTCCGCCAGCTCCCAGGATTTCTGACCGAACAGGGTATCCTGATTGGTATGGTCGAAAAAGCCAGCCAGCGGCCCCTGGGATTCTTTTTTGCCCGCCACGCTGGCCCAATGGGTGATGACAGGCTTGTTTGGCAGCACAAAGCTTTGCTTACCACGCTTGTTTGTTGTACTCATGAACAGCCTCCTTTTTTCGTAGTATGCCCACAAAATGAAAAAACTGCCGACGCAAACGCGTCGGCAGCGATTTTTTGGTCACAGAATACGGCGGGCACCGTAATAATGCTGGACATAGTAATTGGATGTGAGGTTACTGATGGTCACACCGCGGGAGCTGGAGCAATGAATGAACTGATTGCTTCCGATGTAAATGCCCACATGGGAAATACCGGCCTGATAGGTGTTCTGGAAGAAAACCAAATCACCGGGCTTTAAGTTGGCCTTGGACACGAAAGTACCGTGTTTGTACTGGGTGGCGCAGGTGCGGTTCAGGTTGATGCCGTGCTTTTTGAACACGAACTGAACGAACCCGGAGCAGTCAAAGCCGGAGGGGGTGGTACCGCCCCACAGATAGGGGGCGCCCATGTATTTTTTCGCGGTGGCGATGATGGCACTGGCCTTATCGGTGGCAGAAGAAGTACCCTTGATGGCTTCTGCGCTGACAGGGGTGCCGGTGGACTTGCCGCCCCGGAAGAAGATGGGGGACTTGGCAGAGGCCCGGTTTTCGTAAGGCGCTTCGGTCAGGGTCAGATAATCGCTGCGGATATAGCAGATTTTATCTTTCCAGATGACCTTGTACCATTGCTTGTTGAAGCCGATGATGTAAGCGCTGTCGCCCTTTTTGCTTTTCCCGATGGAGGAATTGCCGGTTCCGGGGCCGGTGCGCATATTCACATCCTGGTGGTTGACCTTGCCAATGCCCAGTTCCACATTTTTTACCGTGGAAACATTCAGGTAGTCCTTGTGCATATAACCTTCGGTCAGGTTAAACAGCACCCGGTACCAGTTGCCGGATTTCCACAGCAGAACCACAACTTCATTGCGCTTGGCATAATCCAGTGTGGCGCTGGAGGTGGTGGGTTTGGCACGAAGCCGCAGAGAATCGGTATTGACGAAGGCAACGCCGGTTTTCAGGCCTCCGGGGTCGGCTGCCAGTGCGGAAACAGGAAAGACGGAAAAAAGCACCAGCAGGCAAAGGGTAATGCAGAGGAGTCGCTTGAGGAATCTCATGGGAATTACGCGCGGGGGAGGACTTATTTGCCCGCCAGAGCCCGCTCCAACCAGACACAGCCCACATCCAGAGCAGTGTAGAGTCCGTCTTTCTCACTCTTTTTGACAACACGGTCACGGCCTCTGACATTGGGATCCGTCAGCTGCAGCTGCACGGAAACCTTGCTGGCCACATCCTGGTCGTTGACCTTTTTGCTCTCCAGAATCTGGAGCATGACGATGTGGGAATCAGCCATGGAGCCATAGTAGATCATATTGTCCTTTCGCATCAAGGGATGACCCTTGTACATCAAAACAGCATTTTCTTCAGCCATTTTCAATACCTCCTTGGATAGTTTATGAACGAATTGTAGCACATTTGTGTATTTATGTCAACCAAAATGGAGAATATGGCAACATTTACCAAAAGTGCGGGCAGGGCAATGAAATATGAAAATAGGGGGAATGCCATGGCAAGCCCCCTATTTTGCCGATTTAAATCATTTCTCAAACAGATAGCAGCGCACCAGCTCCTGCAGCAGCTCGTCCCGGTCGATTTTGCAGATGAGGGCACGGGCGTTGTTGTAGTTGGTGATGTAGGTGGGGTCTTCGGAGAGAAGATAACCCACAATCTGATTGATGGGATTGTAACCCTTCTCGTTCAGCGAGTCAAACACGCTCCGGAGAATCAGACGCATATTGGACTTGCCGTCGTCGGGCACTGTGAACTTAATGGTGCTGTCAATGGTATTATTCATCGTCTGGGTTACCTCCTTAGTTCCAATGTAGGTATTATAACCCAATTTTTTGTTTGTGTAAAGCCCTTTGTTGTAAATTTTTATCAACGCAGGGTGGCACCGCACTGTTCTTCCAGGGCTTTGAGCACCTTGGAGATGACAGGTTCCGTGTCGCTGTCGGTCAGTGTCCGGTCATCGGCCCGCAGTTCCAGGGAGAAAGCCAGACTCTTTTTGCCCTCGCCCAGGTTGGCACCACGGTAGATGTCAAACAGACGGACATCACGAAGCAGCTTGCCGGCGGCGGAGGTGATGGCCTCCTCAGCTCTTGCCACGGTCACCTGCTCGTCGCATACCACAGACAGGTCGCGGGTGACGGCGGGGTACTTGGGCAGCTGGGTGTAGGTGGCATCCGGCAGCAGCATGGTCATCAATCGGGTGAAGTTGATTTCCGCGCAGTACACCTCGCAGTCCATGCCGTAATTCTGAGCCACCAGGGGGTGAATCTGACCCATGTAACCCAGAACCTCGCCGCCCATGCTGATTTGGGCGCAGCGGCCGGGATGGTAGGAGGGATTGGTGGAAACGGCGGTGTAGGACGCCTTTTCGGTGCGCAGGGATTCAAAAATGGCTTCCACCTCGCCCTTGAGGGAGAAGAAGTTCTCACTCGTGCCGTAGGTGCCCAGAATCAGCATTTTCGGCTCCTGAGGCAGAACCTGACCCTCCTGGGGCAGATACACCTTGCCGATTTCGTACATCCGGGCGGACTTGTTGTGGTAGGCAAAGTTCCGGGCCAGAATTTCCAGCATGGAGGGCAGCACTGTGGTGCGCATGATGGAGGTGTCCTCACCCAGGGGATTTTGAATCTTCAGGGTGTTGCGCAGGGGAGAATCCTGGGGAACCCGAATCAAATCCAGGCTGGTGGGGGAGACGAAGGAATAGGTGATGATTTCGTTGTAGCCCATGGCGCGGCACTGGCGGCCGGCCTTGGCCTCCTGCAGCATTTCGCCGGTATAGCCGCCCTGGGTGGCGGGTTTCAGCTCGGAAACGGGGATTTCGTTGTAGCCGTAGCTTCTGGCCACTTCCTCGGCAATGTCCGCCATGATGTTCAGGTCACGACGGAAGGAGGGAACCAGAATGGTGTTGCCCTCCACGGGAATTTCCAGCCGGTTCAGGTAGGAAACCATATCCTCCCGGGAAATCTGGGTGCCCAGCAGCCGGTTGATTTTCTCCGGCTCCAGCTCCACGGTGTGGGGCTGGGGGACGAAGTTGATAATGTCGATGATGCCGTCCATCACATCGCCACACTGCAGCAGCTCCACCAGTTCGCAGGCACGCTCCACGGCGGGCAGGGTCATCATGGGGTCGATGTTCTTTTCAAACTTGGCAGAGGCGTCGGTGCGCATACCCAGCGCCAGAGCGGTCTGACGGATGGAGGTGCCGTTGAAGTTGGCGGATTCAAACACCACCGTCACGGTGTCCTCCTTGATTTCGGAGTTTTCGCCGCCCATGATGCCAGCTAAGCCAATGGGCCGATTTTCGTCCGCAATCACCAGCATACCGGGCTTGAGGTTGCGCTCATTGCCGTCCAGGGTGGTCAGCTTTTCGCCGGCTTCCGCCTCTCGCACCACGATTTTGCCATCGCCTACATAGCGGTAGTCAAAAGCGTGCATGGGCTGGCCGTATTCCAGCATCACATAGTTGGTGATGTCCACGATGTTGTTGATGGGGCGCACGCCGTTGGCTCTCAGCCGCTGACGCATCCACTTGGGGGAGGGGCCGATTTTTACATTGGTCACCATCCGGGCGGTGTAGCGGTTGCACAGATTCTCCGCCGGCACTTCCACATCCAGCTTTTCATAGATGGAGCCGCTTTCGCTGCCGTGTACCACAGGCTCGTGATGGCGCATGGGCTTACCGAAAGCAGCGGCAGCTTCCCGGGCCAGACCGATAATGGAATAGCAGTCGGGACGGTTATTGGTGATTTCAAAGTCCACAATGGTGTCGTCATTGCCAATTACTGTATTGATGTCGTCACCCACCTGGCAGTCCTCTTTGATGATGAAGATGCCGTCCAGGATGGCATAGGGGAAGTCGTTCTGGGTCAGGCCCAGCTCCTCCAGACCGCACAGCATACCGTTGGACAACACGCCACGGAGCTTGCCCTTGGTGATGTGCACACCGCCGGGCAGCCAGGAATTGTGCCGGGCAACGGGGACCAGGTCGCCCTCGTGGACATTCTGGGCACCGGTGACAATCTGCACCGGCTCGCCGGAGCCGTCGTCAATCTGGCACACCCACATGTGGTCGGAATTTTCGTGGCGGCAGATGGACAGCACCTTGCCCACCACCACATTTTTAATTTCGGCGTCCATCCGCTCATAGGTTTCCACCTTCTGACCAAAGACGGTCATGGTTTCCACAAATTCCTTGTCGGATACATTGGACAGGTCCACGAATTCCTCGTGGAGCCACTTTCTGTTCAGCTTCATGGTATGCCCTCCTTAGAACTGGTTCAGGAACCGTACATCGTTATCGAAAATCAGGCGCAGGTCATTGATTTTCATGCGGCCCATGGCCATACGCTCCAGACCCATGCCAAAGGCAAAGCCGGAATACTTTTCCGGGTCAATGCCGCAGCCGGCAAGCACATTGGGATGCACCATGCCTGCGCCCAGCAGCTCAATCCAGCCCTCGCCGTGGCAGGTGGAGCAAACCTGACCGTCCACCTCGCCGGTGCCGTGGCACTTGTGGCACTGCATATCCATTTCGCAGCTGGGCTCGGTGAAGGGGAAGTGGTGAGGACGGAAGCGCATCTGGGCATCCTCGCCGTAGATATTCTTCATCACCGCAATCAGCGCGCCCTTCAGCTCGCCCATGGTGATGTGCTCGTCCACCACCAGACCCTCGATTTGATGGAACATGGGGGAGTGGGTGGCGTCGGCCTCGTCCTTGCGGAACACCCGGCCGGGGGCCAGAATGCAGATGGGGGGCTTGGCGTTTTCCATGACACGCACCTGCATGGCGCTGGTCTGGGTGCGCAGCAGCACGGAGTCGTTGTCGTCAAAGTAGAAAGTGTCGCTGCGGTCCCGGGCGGGGTGACCCTCCTCGGTGTTCAGCCGGGTGAAGTTGTAATCCGACAGCTCCACCTCCGGGCCTTCCACAATCTGATAGCCCATGCCCACAAACATATCCTTAATCTGCTGCAGCACCTGATTCATGGGGTGCTGGTGACCCACGGCCACGGGGGTGCCGGGAATGGTCACATCGATGGACTCGCTTGCCAGCTTTGCTTCCAGCGCGGCGGCGTGGACGGCGGCTTTGCGCTCCTCCAGCTTGGCCTCAATGTCGGCACGGACGGCGTTTGCCACCTGGCCCATCACAGGCCGCTCCTCCGGGGACAGCTTGCCCATCTGCTTGAGCACAGCGGTCAGCTCGCCCTTTTTGCCCAGCAGACCCACCCGCAGCTCTTCCAGAGCGGCGGGGGTAGTGGCGGCATCCAGCTCCGCCAGCGCCCGCAGGCGGATGTTTTCCAGTTGTTGTTTCATTATGGTTCCTCCCAAAAAGGTGAAATTACAAAAAAATAAAGCCCTTTCCTCCCACAATCGGGACGAAAGGACATTCCTTCCGCGGTACCACCCGCAATTCGCCAAACGGCGCAGCTCATTTTGGCACATACATGCCGCAGACCTTTAACGCGGTCAACCGTCCGGCCCTACTTTGATTTCAGGCGGCAGCTCCCGGGAGAAAGCCCGTATATCCCATTTCAGGCGGCTTACACCATCCCGCCCTCGCTGAGGAAATGCTATCGATACCCGGACAGCCCGTTCTTCGCTTTTCATATCAAAGGAATTTTAGCACATTGGAAAGAAAAATGCAAGCCTATTTTTGCTTGACGAACGGGAAAGACCATGCTATCATATATCAGAACAAATTTTCACTTGTGCCGGAGGTGTCTTTGATGTACCAGCCCCTTGCAGACCTGTTGCGCCCCACAACTTTGGATGAAGTCTACGGCCAGGAGCATATTCTGGGCGAAGGCGGCATTCTGCGCCGCCTGGTGGACTCCGGCAATATTCCCAACATGGTTTTCTACGGCCCCAGCGGCACGGGAAAGACCACCGTTGCCAACATCATCGCCCAGCAGACCAACCGCACCCTTTATAAGCTCAACGCCACCACCGCTTCCACTGCGGACATTAAAAACATTGTGGCGGATCTGGATACCTTCATGGCGCCCAACGGGGTGCTGCTGTATCTGGACGAGATTCAGTCTTTTAACAAAAAGCAGCAGCAGACCTTGCTTGAATACATCGAAAACGGCAAAATCACCCTTATCGCCTCCACCACGGAGAATCCTTATTTCTATGTGTTCAACGCCATTTTGAGCCGAAGCACCATTTTTGAATTCAAGCAGATTGACGCTGCGGCGGCGCTGAAGGCGGTGCGCCGGGCGGTGCGCTTCATGGAGGAACGCACAGCGCTGCAGGCCGTGCCGGAGGAAGGGGCGCTGGAATATATCGCCGGTGCCTGCGGCGGGGACATCCGCAAGGCCATGAACGCGGTGGAGGTGCTGTTCTCTGCCGGGGTTGCCGACAACGGAAAAATCGTGCTGTCCATGGCGGATGCGAAGCTGGTGACCCAGCGCTCTGCCATGCGCTATGACCGGGGCGGGGATAATCAGTACGATACCCTGTCTGCCCTGATGAAATCCATCCGCGGCTCCGATGCGGATGCGGCGGTGCATTATCTGGCCCGGTTTCTGGAGGTGGGGGATTTGCCCTCCTGCTGCCGGCGGATTCTCTGCTCCGCCTGCGAGGATATTGGCCTTGCCTATCCCATGGCCATTCCCATTGTAAAGGCCTGCGTGGATGCGGCCTTGCAGCTTGGCATGCCAGAGGCAAGGCTGCCGCTGGCGGACGCGGTGATTTTCCTTGCCACCTGTCCCAAGTCCAATTCGGCCTATATGGCCTATGCAGCGGCTGCGGCGGATGTGCAGAAGGGAAAGACCGGGGAATTTCCCCGGCATTTGCAGAACAAGCACGCCGACTCTTACGGCATGGAGCGGGAGCAGGGGTATCTGTATCCCCATGATTTTCCCAATCACTGGGTGCAGCAGCAATATCTGCCCGATGATTTGGTGGGCACCACTTATTATGAATATGGCCCCAACAAGGTGGAGCAGGCGGCGAAAGCCTATTGGGACAGCGTAAAGGGGAAATGAGTATGGAAATTCTGCTTGGAGATGTTCTGGTGATGAAAAAGGCGCACCCCTGCGGCGGGAACCAGTGGCTGGTGACCCGGACGGGGGCGGACATCAAAATGAAATGCCTCAAATGTGGCCACGAGGTGATGGCACCCCGGTTCAAGGTGGAAAAAAATATCCGCTCTCAGCGCCATGTGGATAATTCTTCGACATAAGTGACGGCAGCCGATAAAATCGGCTGCCGTTTTTTTGCGCCCTGGGCAGGCACCGGGGGATTTGGGGGTAAGGATGGGGGAAGATGTAGCCCAGTGCCAGTCCCATTGCGACCATCTTTTTGATTCGGTTGGGTTATAGTGAAGCCATGAAAAACATAGGAGGGGCGTTATGGAAGTGTATCTGGATTTGGTCGTTTTGCTGAACTTTCTTGTGGACTTCTTTCTCATTTTGGGAACCAACCGCCTTTCCGGCTGCCCGCCGGGAGGAAAGCGGGCGGCATTGGCAGCCGCGCTGGGAGCCGTTTACGCAGGGATGTGCGTGCTGCCGGCGCTGGCCTTCCTGCGTAATTTTTTCTGGCGGCTGGTTTGCCTGGGGCTTATGAGCGGCATTGCCTTTGGATGGAACAAAGGTGCGGTGCGCAGAGGCATTTTGCTGGTGTTTCTCAGCATGGCGCTTGGGGGAATCGCTTTGGGACTGGGCGAGGGGGGCTTTTGGTCGGTTGTGCTGGGTGCCGTCGGTGTGGCGCTGCTGTGCATCACCGGATTTCAGGGGCGGCCGGGACAGCAGCGGTATGTGCCGGTTTCCATCACCCATGGGGGCAAGACGGTGCAGCTGATGGCGCTGGTTGACACGGGGAATGCCCTGCGTGACCCCATTTCCGGCCGGGCGGTGCTGGTGGCGGATGCCGACAGCGCGTACCGTCTGCTGGGGCTTACCCGGCAGCAGCTGGCCCAGCCCCTGAAAACCGTATCATCCTGCAAGGAACTGCACCTGCGGCTGATTCCCTATCACGCGGTGGGACAGCCCGGGGGAATGCTGCTGGCGCTGCGGGTGGACGCGTTGGAAATGAATGGGAAAAAGGAGGATTTGCTGGTGGCTTTCGCGCCCCAGCAGATTGGGAAAACCTATCAGGCGTTGACGGGAGGTATTGTATGAATTGGTTGATTGCTTTTTTGACACGGCTGGGTCTGGGGCAGAAGGAGGGCGTCTTTTACATCGGCGGCAGCGACATTCTGCCCCCGCCGCTGAAAGGGCAGCAGGAGCAGCAGGCGCTGTTGGCGCTGGAACAGGGGGACGAGGCGGCCAAGCAGCTGCTCATCGAGCACAATCTGCGCCTGGTGGTGTACATCGCCCGCCGGTTTGAGAACACGGGGGTGAATCTGGAGGATTTGATTTCCATTGGAACCATCGGCCTTATCAAAGCCATCAGCACCTACCGCCGGGATAAAAACATCAAGCTGGCCACCTATGCCAGCCGGTGCATTGAGAACGAAATCCTCATGCACATCCGCAAAATCGCCGGCCAACGGGCGGAGGTTTCCCTGGACGAGCCAATTAACATGGACTATGACGGAAATGAGCTGCTGCTGTCGGATATTCTGGGGACGGATGACGATTTGGTCACCAGTAAACTGGAAGATGATGTGGATTTGTATTTGCTGCGTCAGGCGCTGGAACAGCTTCCGCCTCGGGAAAAGGAAATCGTGGAGATGCGCTTCGGCCTGCAGGGACAGCGGGAACTGACCCAGAAGGAGGTGGCCCAAAAGCTGGGCATTTCCCAGTCTTATATCTCCAGACTGGAAAAAAGAATCATGTCCCGGCTGCGCCGGGAGATGCTGCGGCAGACCGCCTGCGTGTGAGCGCTTTCCGGATTATGCAGATTTTGGAACGAAAAATCATCTTGCAAAGGGAAAATCGGTCTGATATAATCGATACAGAAATTTATCGATATACACCATATCAAATGAAAGGCTCTGGATGATATGAAACGAACCGAAATCTCAAAATCCGTTTTGAAGCGGCTGCCGGTGTATCTGGCCTACCTGAAGAACCTGCCGGAGGATGCGCCGCCCTACATTTCCGCCACCGCCGTTGCCAATGCCCTGGGCATGGGCGATGTGCAGGTGCGCAAGGATTTGGCCATGGTCTCCGACGGCGGGCGGCCCAAGGTGGGCTACTCCCGGGAAGCACTGGTGGATGACATTGAGCAGTTTCTGGGCTACGACAATACCAACGACTGCGTCCTCATCGGCGCGGGAAAGCTGGGGCTGGCACTGCTGGGTTACAGCGGCTTTGATGCCTACGGCCTGAACATTCTGGCGGCCTTTGATGTGGCACCTGCGGTGGACCAGACGGAAAACGGCAAGCCCATTTTGCCCATGGACAAACTGGAGAGCTTCTGCAAAAGCAACAAGGTGCGCATGGGAATCATCACCGTGCCGGCTTCCTGCGCCCAGGAGGTGTGCAACCGGCTGATTGCGGCGGGAATCAAGGCAATCTGGAATTTTGCCCCTACCCATCTGGAGGTTTCGGAGAATATTCTGGTGCAGAATGAAAACATGGCCACCTCTCTGGCGGTACTGAGTATGCACCTGCAGGCACAGATGAAGGAGAAAAAGTAATATGGAATATAGAGTATTGGGAAAAACAGGGCTGACCATCTCCGCCCTGGGATTTGGCGGCATCCCCATTCAGAGAATTGACGCGGCAGGCACCGCCGCACTCATGCGCAAGGTGATGGAGGCGGGGGTCAATTATGTGGACTCCGCCCGGGGCTACACCGTCAGCGAGGAATATCTGGGCTATGCGCTGAAGGGCATCCGGGATAAGTTTGTTCTTGCCACCAAGAGCATGGCCCGGGATAAAGAAACCATGGCGCGGGATGTGGACATCAGCCTGAAAAATTTCCGCACCGACTACATTGACCTTTATCAGTTCCACAATCCCAATGCCGCCCAGCTTCAGCAGATTCTCGCCCCCGGCGGTGCCATGGAGGCGCTGCAGGAGGCGAAAGCCGCCGGAAAAATCGGACACATTGGCATTACCCTCCACTCGGCGGATGTGTTGAAGCAGGTCATTGACTATGACTGGGTGGAAACGGTGATGTTCCCCTATAATATTGTGGAAACTCAGGGGGAGGAGCTGTTTGCCCGCTGTGCGGAGAAGAATATCGGTGTGATTTGCATGAAGCCCCTGGCCGGCGGTGCGCTGGAGGATGCCACCCTTGCCATGCGGTTCATCGCCAATCAGCCCCATGTGACCGTTGCCATTCCCGGCATGGCCACAGAGGAGGAACTGCGGCAAAATGCCGCCGCCTATGCCGACCGCAGCCCGCTGACGGACGAGGAGTGGGCGGAAATTCACCGGCTGCGCAAGGAGCTGGGCACCCAGTTCTGCCGCCGCTGCAACTACTGCGCCCCCTGTACCGCAGGCATTCCCATTCCCAATATGTTCACCATGCTGGGCTATTTGAGCCGCTACGGCCTGAAGGAATGGGCCGAGCAGCGCTACAACGCTATCGAGCACACGGCGTCAGAGTGCATCGGCTGCGGCGCCTGCGAGGAGCGGTGCCCCTACCATCTGCCCATTCGGGCCATGATGAAGCAAGTGGAAGAAGCTTTCGGAAGATAAAACGCAACGCCCTTGCCTCCTGTAAGTTCCTGCTGTCATCCTGAGCGGAGCGCAGCGGAGTCGAAGGATCTCGCGGGAAAGATGGAGATTCTTCGACTCGCCTTTGGCTCGCTCAGAATGACACACCTGGGATGGAACGGCGAACATCGCTATTGGAAAATACAACTGAAAACACGAACCGCCGCTGCGTATTCCAGCGGCGGTTTTCTTATTATTTTGCAGGCTTGAAGCTGTCTTTCAGGCTGACGGAGCGGTTGAACACCAGGTGTTCGGGGGAAGAATCCTTGCTGTCGGGGGTGAAATAGCCCTGACGCATGAACTGGAAGGACTGTCCGGCCTGGGCATCCCGGAGAGAGGATTCCACTTTGCACCCGGTGAGAATTTCCAGAGAGCCGGGATTCAGGCAGGCCAGGAAATCCTTGCCTGCGGCATCGGGATCGGGATCCAGGAACAGGTTGTCGTACTGGCGAACCTCCGCGTCGCAGGCGGTCTCGGCATCCACCCAGTGAATGGTGGCACCCTTGACCTTGCGGCCGTCGGCAGGGTTGCCGCCCCGGGATTCGGGGTCATAGGTGGCCAGCACTTCCACCACCTTGCCGTTTTCGTCGGTGACAAAGCCGGTGCAGGTGATGAGGTAAGCACCCTTCAGGCGGCACTCCGGTCCGTTGGGGAACAGGCGCTTGTACTTCGGGATGGGCTCTGCAAGGAAGTCGTCCGCCTCAATCCACAGATTCCGGGAGAAGGTCACATCCCGGAAGCCGGCGGATTCGTCGTTGGGGTTGTTTTCCACCTGAAACACTTCGCTCTGACCCTCGGGATAGTTGGTGATGGTCAGACGGATGGGGTCCAGAACCGCCATGACACGGGCGGCCTTTTCGTTCAAATCCTCCCGCAGGCAATGCTCCAGGAAGCCGAATTCAATGGTGTTAGGGCTCTTTGCCACGCCCACCCGGTCGCAGAAGTTGCGGATGGAGGCGGGGGTATAGCCACGGCGGCGCAGGCCGCACAGGGTGGGCATCCGGGGGTCGTCCCAGCCGGACACATAGCCGCCTTCCACCAAAGCTCTCAGCTTCCGCTTGCTCAGCACCGTGTGGTCAATGCCCAGACGGGCAAACTCAATCTGCCGGGGATGATGGGGGACGGATACATTTTCCACCACCCAGTTGTACAGCGGACGGTGGTTTTCAAATTCCAGGGAGCACAGGGAGTGGGTGATGCCCTCCAGCGCGTCCTGAATGGGGTGGGCAAAGTCGTACATGGGGTAGATGCACCATTTGTCGCCCTGACGGTGATGGTGCATATGACGGATGCGGTAAATCACCGGGTCACGCATATTGAAGTTGCCGGAGGCCAGGTCGATTTTGGCACGCAGGGTGTACTTGTTGTCCTCAAATTCACCGGCGCGCATCCGGGCGAACAAATCCAAGCTCTCCTCAATGGGACGGTCGCGCCAGGGGGAGACGGCAGGAGTGTTCAAATCGCCGCGCATTTCCTTGGCCTGCTCCGGGGTCAGCTCGCACACATAGGCAAGACCCTTTTTAATCAGTTCCACGGCATATTCGTAGTCCTTTTCAAAATAGTCCGAGCCGTAGAAGAACCGGTCGCCCCAGTCAAAGCCCAGCCAGTGAATGTCCTCCTTGATGGCTTCCACAAACTCCACATCTTCCTTGGTGGGGTTGGTGTCGTCCATGCGGAGGTTGCACAGGCCGCCGTACTTTTCGGCGGTGCCGAAGTCGATGATCAGCGCCTTGCAGTGGCCGATGTGCAGATAGCCGTTGGGCTCGGGCGGGAAACGGGTGTGGACAGTCTGGCCGGCGTAACGGCCGCCTTCGGCGATGTCCTCGTCAATAAACGCGTGGATGAAATTTTTGCTTTCCGTGATTTCAGCCATATTTTCATACCTCTCTTTGGGTAAAATTCCAATAATAACCCATTATAACCCATCCGATTATAAATTGCAACACAAATTATCCATAAAGAAACCCACCCCGGGTTTACCGGGGTGGGCGGGGGCGTAGATGGGATGCATGATTCACTTGCCGGAATAGACCTGCAATCCAAACTGGACAATCCAGTCCATACTGGGGCGTTCATTCGGTTCGTTGATAAACACATAGAAATGCTGCCCCTGGCTGATGCCGAAGATGCTGACATCACTGGGAATCGCATCAGCGGCATCGGAATCATATCTTTCACAAACATAGTAAGTGTTCCCGTTTTGTTCAAAGGAGTAAACGCAACCCTTTCTGCCGGTGTATTCGAAGTTTAAGCCGTCTGCAGCGTGGGTTACATAGGGATAGAAATAGACGGTTCCGTTGCGCTCGGGGTCGGGCTGGGTGGAGGTTACATCCATATACAGAGCACCCGTATCCCAGTGCATGGTTTTCTCCAATTTCTTTTGCCAATAGGTTTCGTCAAAAAGGAAAAGCGGACAGTATTCGGGGCCATCAGAGCTGTCAATGGCAAAGCAATAATTTGGGCCGCTCCAGCTAATTACAAAACGGTCATAGGTGTCCGGAAATTGGGGGACATAAAGGGTATCCAGGTCGCAGATGGGAATATTTCCGGAATCATCTTTTTGAAAGCGGGAAATTTTATCCCATTCTTCCTCTGTAAAATCACCGTTTGTGATGTCACGGATCATTTCCTCAAAGGATTGAAATCCGACACGAGGGGCAGCTTCTTGAATATACAAATTTCCGGTTGAGATGGGAGAATCAATCTCTTTGTTCAGCTTGATATAACAGCTGCCATCTTTTTTGATAAGCTGGTATTCTTTAGGAGCACATCCACATAAAAGCGCAACGAGAGAAACGAGTGCAACAAACAAGCATAGTTTTTTCATTATAAACGCTCCTTTCAATTTCAAAAAACTGCTCGGAAAAACGATTGACTGACAAAATCTGAGCGGTTGGCCGGAAACTTTGCTACTCCAATTGGCAAACGGTCGGGAAGATTGAAACAGGGGTGTTCGCTTATAGAATACCAGAAAAGAAGGGTTAAGTCAATATCAATGATGAGCATCGGTGGGCTTCTGTTATCCCAAAAGAAGCGGCTTCTGTAAATTTTCGGAAAACAATCTGCAAAAAAATAAAAATTATGGTTGTCATTTTGACGGTTATCATATAAAATAGGGGAAGATGAAGAAGAAGGAGAGGATACAAGTTGTCTGAAATCAAGTATAAACGCATTATGCTGAAGGTCAGCGGGGAAGCGCTGGCAGGCCCGGCCCACCGGGGCCTGGATTTTGATGTGATTGGCTCTGTCTGCAAGGCCATCCGGGAATGCACCGAGCAGGGGGTTCAGGTTGGACTGATGCTGGGCGCCGGTAACTTCTGGCGGGGCGTGAAGGACGGTGCCGACAAGATGCAGCGCTCCCATGCCGATGCCATGGGGATGCTGGGTACGGTGATGAACTCCATTGCCGTAGCCGACGCGCTGGAAAAGCAGGGGGTGGATGCCCGGGTGCTCAGCGCAGTGGAGATGCACAAGTTCTGCGAATACTTCACCCGTGACCTGGCCGACCGCTACCTGAACGAGGGAAAGGTGGTCATCTTTGCCGGCGGCACCGGAAACCCCTATTTCTCCACCGATACGGGCGTGGTGCTGCGGGGTGTGGAAATTGAGGCGGATGCCATTCTGATGGCCAAAAATGTGGACGCCATCTACTCTGCCGACCCTGTCAAGGACCCCAACGCCGTGCGTTATACCCACCTTACTTACGCCGAGGCACTGGCCAAGAACCTCCGTGCCACGGATATTACCGCCATGGCGCTGGCCATGGACAATGACATGACCATGGTCTGCTTTGGCCTGGATGAAGAAAACAGCATCATGCGTGTGGTCCGCGGCGAAGAAATCGGAACCACCGTGAAGAATCATTTTTGAGGAGGAACCCCAATGAGCGTTGATTTTAAGGAATATGGAAGAAAAATGGACAAGACCCTGGAGCATCTGACCGAGGATTTCGGTGCGGTTCGCGCCGGGCGTGCCAATGCCAAGGTTCTTGACCGGATTACGGTTGAATATTATGGTAGCGAAACGCCCCTTGCCGGCGTGGCAACCATTTCTTCGCCCGATGCCCGTACGCTGGTGATTTCCCCCTGGGATTCCAAGCTGCTGAAGGACATTCAGAAGGCCATCCAGTCCTCTGACCTGGGCATCAATCCCCAGAACGACGGACGGGTGATTCGCCTGGTGTTCCCCCAGCTGACGGAGGAGCGCCGTAAGGAGCTGACCCGTCAGGTGAAGAAGTACGCCGAGGATGCCAAGGTGGCCATGCGCAACATCCGCCGGGAAGGTATGGATTATGTGAAAAAGCTGAAGAAGGATTCTGCCATCACCGAGGATGAGCAGAAGAAGGCCGAAAAGGACCTGCAGGATATGCTGGACAAGTATATCAAGAAGGTGGACGAGATCACCGCCGCCAAGGAAAAGGAACTGATGGCCATTTAAGCCGGATACAGGCAGGGGGCGGTTTCGCCCCCGCCGTTTTGCATTATTCCAAAAGAAAGGGGCTTCCCATGGAAAACCCACAATCTCTTCCGGCACCCCGGCACATTGCCATCATCATGGACGGCAACGGCCGCTGGGCAAAAAAACGGGGCCTGCCCCGGAAAGCCGGACACAAAGCCGGGGCGGAAACCTTCCGCCGCATTGCCGCCCACTGTAATGACCTGGGCGTAAAATATCTGACGGTCTACGCATTTTCCACAGAGAACTGGAAGCGGGCGGAGGACGAGGTTTCCTCCATCATGCTGCTGCTGGAAAACTATTTGAAGGAAGCTCTGCGGGACATGGAAAAAAACCGCATCCGCTTCTGCTTTTTCGGGGACATGAGCCGCCTTTCTCCCAAGCTGCAAAAGCTGTGCCGTCAGGCGCTGGAGCGGTCCCGGAAGTTTACCGAGGTGCAGGTGAATTTCTGCTTTAATTACGGCGGCCGGGATGAAATTGTCCGGGCGGCCCGGGCGTTTGCCGCCGATGTGGCATCAGGCAAGCGCAGCGCCGAGTCTCTGACAGAGGAAATCTTTGAAACCTATCTGGATTCGGCAGGCGTGCCGGACCCGGAGCTGGTCATTCGCCCCTCCGGGGAGATGCGAACCAGCAACTTCCTGCCCTGGCAGAGCGCTTATTCGGAATATGTGTTTATGGATGTACTGTGGCCGGATTTTTCCGATGAAGATTTGGATAAGGCCATTGAAGAATTTCACCGGCGAAACCGCCGGTTTGGAGGTGCTTAAACTGTGCTGAAGAGAACGATTGCCGGCGCGGTGCTGGTGGCGGTGCTGGCGGCATTGATTTTCTGGCTGCCGCCGGTGTGTATGCTGATTGCCGTGGCGCTGATGGCGGCGGTGGCGTCTTATGAGATGCTCTACCGCACCGGAATGGAAAAGAATCTGCGGCTGAATGTATATTCTGCCGTGATGGCCATGCTGGTGTGCCTGTGGAGCTGGCTGGGCTGTCCCTTTGTCCCGATGCTGGCGGGCATCCTTGTCTATCATGTGCTGCTGTTTGGCGAGGTGCTGCTGTCGTCTGGCAAAAAACCGGTGAAGGATTTGGTTTTCTGCTGGCTGTCCGGCGTGATTGTGCCGTTTTTGCTCAGCGCGCTGCTGCGGCTGTATCTGCACCCGCAGGGGAAACTGCTGATTCTTGTTCCCTTTGTCATGGCGTTTTTGTCGGACACCGGGGCGTACCTGGTGGGCGTGTGCATCGGCAAGCATAAAATGTGCCCCAACATCAGCCCGAAAAAGTCCTGGGAGGGCTTCTTCGGTGGAATTGCCGCGGCGGTGCTGGGCATGATTCTCTACGGCGTGATTCTGGAAAAAGCCTGCGGCCTGTCCGTGAATTTTGTCTACGCCGCAGTTTACGGCCTGCTGGGCTCGCTGGCAGGTGTGTTCGGAGATTTGAGTATGTCCGTCATCAAGCGTCAGACCGGCATCAAGGACTATGGCAACCTGATTCCGGGCCACGGCGGCATTCTTGACCGCTTCGATTCCGTGCTGGTGACGGCACCCCTGGCGGAAGTGCTGCTGCTTCTGATTCCCGTGGTGTAAAATATGGTCAAATGTGTCAGTATCTTGGGGTCAACCGGCTCCATCGGACGGCAGAGCCTGGATGTGATTTCCCGCCTGCCGGATATCAAAGTGGCGGCGCTGACCGCCGGAACCAATGCAGAGCGCATGGCGCAGCAATGCAGGCAGTTTCGCCCGAAACTGGCCGTTATGGCCACGGAAGAAGCGGCGGCGCAACTCCGGGTTGCTATTTCCGACCTGCCCATCCGGGTGGAATGGGGAGAAGCGGGGCTGCTCCAAGCCGCCACGCAACCGCAGGTTGACTGCGTGATTACCGCCGTGGTGGGCATGATTGGCCTGAAACCTACCCTGGCCGCCATCCGCGCCGGAAAGCGCATCGGCCTTGCCAACAAGGAAACGCTGGTGTGCGCCGGAGAACTGGTGATGGCGGAAGCGGAAAAATACGGCGCGGAAATCATCCCGGTGGACTCGGAACATTCTGCCATTTTCCAGTGTCTGATGGGCAGCCGCAGCCCGGATGAGGTGAAGAAAATCATTCTGACCTGCTCCGGCGGCCCTTTCTTCGGGCAGAGCAGGGAGCAACTGCAGGTTGCCACCCGGGCAGATGCCCTGCGCCATCCCAACTGGAAAATGGGGGATAAAATCACCATTGACTGCGCTACCCTGATGAACAAGGGCTTGGAAGTCATTGAAGCCATGCGCCTGTACCGGCTGCGTCCGGAACAGGTGGAGGTGCTGATTCACCGCCAGAGCATCGTCCACTCCATGGTGGAGTTTGTGGACGGGGCGGTGATGGCCCAGATGGGGGTGCCGGATATGCGGCTTCCCATTCAGCTGGCTCTGACCTATCCTGAGCGTACCGCATGCCCGGTGGATGCTCTGGATTTGACCGCCTGCGGCGCGCTGACCTTCTGCAAGCCGGATTTGGAAACCTTTCCCTGTCTGCGCCTTGCCATGGACTGCGCCAAGCTGGGGGGCAATTCCTGCGCCGTGATGAACGGCGCCAATGAGGCGGCAGTTGCCCTGTTTTTGCAGGATAAAATCGGCTTTTACGACATTTACCGCCTGGTTTCCGGCGCGGTGGAAACGGTTGCCTTTATCCAAGAACCGTCTTTGGACGATATTCTGGAATCTGACCGCCTGGCCAGAAGCTATGTTTGTTCCCATTTTTGATTTAGTTAGAGGATTTCTATGAGCATTCTTTTCGCAATTCTGATTTTCAGCTTTCTGATTTTTATTCACGAGTTTGGTCATTTCATCACCGCAAAGCTCTCCGGGGTGCAGGTCAATGAATTTTCCATGTTCATGGGGCCGGTGCTGTGGAAGAAGCAGAAAGGGGAAACGCTGTATTCCATCCGCTGTATTCCCTTTGGCGGCTTCTGCGCCATGGAGGGCGAGGACGGCGACAGCGATAATCCCCGCGCCTTCGGACGGGCAGCCTGGTGGAAGCGGCTGATGATTCTCGCCGCCGGCGCGTTTATGAATCTGGTGGCAGGCATTTTGCTTTTTGTGATTGTTTGCCTGCCTATGACGGAAACGGAGCCGGTGATGGTTGTTGAAAATATTCAGCCCTCCAGTTCTTTGGCTGTGGAAGGCGGATTCCAAAACGGCGACCATTTGCTTGAAATGGATGGTGAACCCATCCAGACGCCGGAGGACTTTGACCGAATTCTGGAAAGCAATCCCGGCGAAATTCACGATTTCGTCCTGGAGCGGGACGGCCAGCAGATTGTTTTGGATGATTTCGTATTTTCAAAAAAGATTTTTGACGGCGAAGACACGCCCCGGTACGGTTTCCAGTATCGGTTTTACTATCTTTCAACCGGGGTTCCTCTGCCGCTGGGAGAAAAGCTGGCGGCAGCGTGGGACAATGTTGTCTATTCGGTAAAGAGTGTGTGGATGGCGTTGGGAATGCTCATTCGTGGAGAGGCGGGACTTTCTGATATGTCCGGCCCGGTTGGCATTGTGCATGAGATGGGAGCCATTGCGAATGCTTCTGAAACGGCTGGCACTGCCGTGTTGAATTTGCTTACGATTGGTGGCTTCCTTGCAATCAATCTGGCAGTGATGAATCTGCTGCCCATCCCGGCGCTGGACGGCGGGCGCATTGTGGCACTGCTGCTGACCACGGGCATTGAGGCCGTGACCCACAAGAAGCTGAACCCCAAGTACGAGGGCTATATCCACGGCGTGGGCATGCTGTTGCTGCTGGCGCTCATGGCGGTGATTATGCTCAAGGACATCATTTTTATCTTCAAATAAGAGGGGAAAACCATGACCAGACAGATTACGGTGGGCAATGTGAAAATCGGCGGCGGTGCCCCGGTTTCCATCCAGTCCATGCTCAATACCAAAACCACGGATGTGGAAGGCTCTCTGCAGCAGCTGCACCGACTGAAGAACGCGGGGTGCGAAGTTGCCCGGCTGGCGGTGCCCAATATGGAAGCGGCCCGGTCTTTTGCCGAAATCTGCCGGGAAAGCCCCCTGCCACTGGTGGCGGATATTCACTTTGACTATAAGCTGGCCATTGCCGCGGCTGAGGGCGGTGCCTCCAAAATCCGCATCAACCCCGGAAACATCGGCGGGGAAGACCGGGTGAAGGCGGTAGTGGAGGTGTGCCGGGACCGGCACATTCCCATCCGCATCGGGGTCAACGGTGGTTCGCTGGAAAAGCCCCTGCTTGAAAAGTACGGCCATCCCACCGCCGAAGCGCTGGTGGAAAGTGCGTTTTCCCATTTGGAACTGCTGGAAAAGTACGGGTTTTACGATTCCTGCGTGTCCATGAAGTCCTCCCATGTGCCCACCATGGTGGCGGCGGCCCGGCTGTTTCGCAGCCGGTGCGACTATCCGCTGCACATCGGTGTGACGGAAACCGGCCCTGTGAAGCAGGGACTGGTCAAATCCGCCATGGGCATCGGCGCGCTGCTGCTGGACGGCATCGGCGACACCATCCGGGTCAGCCTGACCGACGACCCGGTGGAGGAGGTCTATGCCGCCCGGGATATTCTGAAAGCCGCCGGTGTCCGTGCCGACGGGGTAAACATCATTTCCTGTCCCACCTGCGGCAGAACCCGCATTGACCTGATTGGTTTGGTGAACCGGGTGGACGAAGCGCTGAAAGACTGCAAAAAACCCATCACCGTGGCGGTGATGGGCTGCGTGGTCAACGGCCCGGGTGAAGCCAGAGAAGCCGACATCGGCATTGCCGGCGGCGATGGCTGGGGTATGATTTTTGAAAAAGGGGAGCAGGTGGAAAAGCTGCCGTATGACGAACTTCTGCCCGCCCTGCTGAAGAGAATTGAGAAGCTGTAACCATGAACGAAACCATTTATTTTCTCAATATGTTCCCGGACTATGAGCCGCCTGAGCCGCTGAAAGAAGCGCTTTCTCAGGCGGCCATTGTTGCTGCCGATATTGACCCGGCAACGCAAAGTGTATCCGTCGCCATCCACAGCGAAACCTACATCCCACTGAAAGCCCTGACCCAGACAGCCGGGGATTTGAAAAACAGCTACGGCCTGAAAAAGCTGGAACTGGCGGCCACCCACCCGGCCTCCCAGCTGCACTGCGTCCAGCCGGAGGAGCTGCGGGATTTGTTCGTGGCGCAAAACTCCCTGAACCGGGGCGCGCTGGCGGGCGCCCAGTGGATTTGGAATGAAGAAAAGCTGACGGTGAAGCTGGTGGGCAACGGCCTGCAGGAGCTGCAGGAATCCGCCCCGGCGGTAAAGCGGCATTTGCAGGAACGGTTTGCCACCCCCGTTACCATCGAATTTGAGGCCGGACAGGCCCTGGAAGGCAAGGCTTTGTTTGAAGCCATGGAAAAGATGCGGGGCAAAGCCATGGCCACCGCCGCAGTAGCGGGGCCTGCCAGTCCGGAAAAGAAGCCGCAACCCCAGGTTGACACATCCGTGTTCTATGGAAAGCCCTTTAAGGGCCAGGCGGTGCCTATGGACAATCTGAATCTGGACATGGGCAGCGTCATCGTGGAGGGCCGGGTTTTTGCGGTGGAGCACAAGGAACTGAAAAAACGCAACGCCTGGGTCATCAACTTTGATATGACCGACAACCGGGGTTCCATCCGGGTCAACCGCTTTATGGAGAGCAACGAAGCCAAGCCCATTTTGGACAATGTGAAGGTGGGCTCGGTGCTGCGGGTGCAGGGAAAGCTGATGGTAAACCAGTTTGACAACGAAACGGTGCTCAAGCCCTTTGCCATGATGCCCGGTTCCATGGAAAAGCGGAAGGATACCGCTATTGGAGAAAAGCGGGTGGAGCTGCACCTGCACACCACCATGAGCAGCATGGATGCCCTGACGGATGTGGGCGCAGCGGTGAAGCAGGCCGCTGCCTGGGGACACCGTGCCATCGCCATCACCGACCACGGCTGCGCCCAGTCCTTCCCGGATGCCATGAAGGCGGCATCCAAGGCCAAGGTGGCAGGGACGGATGAAAACATCAAAATCCTCTATGGCTGTGAGGGCTACTACATCAACGATGTGGACGACCGCATCGTGGTTCACGGGGACGGGGAGATGGCCTTTGATGAGGAATATGTGGCCTTTGACCTGGAAACCACCGGCCTTTCCTCCAAGACGGATGTGATTATCGAAATCGGCGCGGTGCGCATGAAAAACGGCGAGGAAACCGCCCGTTTCCAGACCTTTGTTGCTCCGGGACGGAAGCTGGACCGGAAAATCGTGGAGTTGACCGGCATCACCGACGAAATGCTCCTGGGCGCGCCCACCATCGAGGAGGTGCTGCCCCAATTTGTGGAATTTGTGGGGGAGCGGGTGCTGGTTGCCCACAACTCCGACTTTGACACCGGCTTTATCCGGGCGGCCTGCCAGCGGCAGGGGATACCCTATACCTTCACCGCCGCCGATACCCTGATTCTTGCACAGAATCTGCTGCCCCATCTGGGAAAATTCAAGCTGGACATTGTGGCAAACGCTCTGAGCCTGCCGGAATTTAACCATCACCGGGCGGCGGACGATGCCGTGACCTGCGGCATGATTATGCATCGGCTGATGAAAAAACTGGAAGAGGAGCACGATGTGCATTCCCTCCGGCAAATCAACCCCTATATGCCCAAACTCCGCTCCAAGGGCAGAATCGACAACCGGCAGGCCCGGCACATCATTCTGCTGGCGAAGAACCAGCAGGGTCTGCGGAATTTGTACCACATCATTTCGGAAGCCAATCTGCAATATTTCAAGCGGGTGCCCCGCATTCCCAAATCCCTGCTGATGGAGCTGCGGGAGGGCATTATCATCGGCTCTGCCTGCGAAGCGGGTGAGCTGTTCCAGGCCATTTTGGACAAAAAGAGCGACGATGAGCTCAAACGCATCGCCTCTTTCTATGATTATCTGGAAATCCAGCCCCTGGCCAATAACCGCTTCATGCTGACTTCCAAAAACGGAAAGCCCCCCATCGCCCAGAGCGAGGAGGAGCTGCGGGAATTTAACCGCACCGTGGTGCGTCTGGGTCAGGAGCTGGGGAAACCGGTGGTTGCCACCGGCGATGTCCATTTCCTGAACCCGGAGGACGAAATTTTCCGCCACATTCTGCTGGCCACCAAGGGCTTTGACGATGCGGACAAGGATAACCCCCTGTATTTCCGCACCACTGACGACATGCTGGCGGAATTTGCCTATCTGGGGGAGGAAAAGGCGTATGAGGTGGTTGTCACCAACCCCAACCGGATTGCCGACATGGTGGAATCCCTGCGCCCGGTGCCCCACAATCTGTTCGCGCCGAAAATTGAAAACTCCGTGGAGGATTTGAAAAATCTGGTCTACGGAAAATTCCACCGCCTGTACGGGGATAATCCCCCGGAATTGTTCGTCAAGCGGGTGGAAACGGAGCTGCATGACATTATTTCCTGCCACTATGATGTGATTTATATGTCCGCCCAGAAGCTGGTGCAGAACTCGCTGGAGCATGGCTATCTGGTTGGCTCCCGTGGCTCCGTGGGTTCTTCCATTGTGGCCTATATGTCCGGCATTACCGAGGTTAATTCCTTCCCGCCCCATTACCGTTGTCCCAATCCGGCCTGCAAGCACACGGTGCTGGATGTACCCAAGGGCTACAACTGCGGCGCGGATTTGCCGGATATGGACTGCCCGAAATGCGGCACCAGAATGGAAAAGGACGGCTTTAACATTCCCTTTGAAACCTTCCTGGGCTTCGGCGGCGACAAAGTGCCGGATATTGACCTGAATTTCTCCGGTGAGTATCAGGCAAACGCCCATGCCTACTGTATTGAGATGTTCGGCTCGTCCCATGTGTTCCGTGCGGGCACCATCGGTACGGTGGCGGAAAAGACCGCCTTCGGCTATGTGAAAAAATATCTGGAGGAGCGGGGAAAAACCGCCTCCGCCGCGGAAAAGAACCGGCTGGCAGCCGGCTGTGTAGGCGTGCGCCGCACCACAGGCCAGCATCCCGGCGGCCTGGTGGTTATCCCCCAGGAGAATGAAATTTGGGATTTCTGCCCGGTGCAGCACCCGGCAGATGACCCCAATGCCGACCAGATTACCACCCATTTTGAATACCACTCCATGGAGGAAAACCTGCTGAAGCTGGATATGCTGGGCCATGATGACCCCACCATGATTCGCATGATGGAGGATGTGACCGGGGTGGACGCCAAGACCATCCCGCTGGATGACAAGGATACCATGTCCATCTTCACCTCCTCCAAGGTGCTGGGCTATGAAGATGACCCCATTCTCGGCCCCACCGGAGCCGTGGCCATCCCGGAGTTTAACACCCGGTTTACCCGTGGCATGCTGCTGGACACCATGCCCAGCCGGTTTGATACCCTGTGCCGCCTGTCCGGCTTCTCCCACGGCACGGATGTGTGGCTGGGCAACGCCAAGGATTTGATTACATCCAAGACCGCCACCGTTGACTCCACCATTGGCTGTCGTGACGACATTATGATTTACCTGATTTCCTGCGGCATGCCGGAAAAACGGTCGTTTAAAATCATGGAAGCGGTGCGAAAGGGCAGAGGTCTGCCGGAGGGCGCGGAGGAGGAAATGCGTGCCGCCGGCGTGCCGGAATGGTACATCGGCTCCTGCAAGAAAATCAAATACCTGTTCCCCAAGGCCCACGCCGTTGCCTATGTTATGATGGCCTTCCGCATCGCCTGGTTCAAGGTGCATCACCCCCTGGCTTTCTACTGCGCTTATTTTTACCGCCGCAGTCAGAAGGGCGGCTTTGACGCGGTGCTGATGACCAACGGCATCGAGAGCGTCAAGGCAAATATCGCCGCCATTGAGGGCAACGAAAACGCCACCGACAAGGACGAGGATTTGCTGACCACATTGGAAGTGGTGTATGAGTTTTACCTGCGGGGCTTTGAATTTGCGCCCATGGACATTTACAAGTGCCACGCCACCAAGTTTCTCATGGAGGACGGGAAAATCCTGCCGCCTTTTGTGGCCATTTCCGGCCTGGGCGAAAGTGCGGCCTGGGACATTATGGAGGGACGGAAAGGGAAGGAATTCCTCTCCGTGGAGGAATTTGCCGCCGCCTGCCCCAAGGTGTCCAAAACCCACCTGCAAATGCTGAAAGACGCCGGGGCCTTCGGTGACCTGCCGGATACCAGCCAGATTACCCTGTTCTGAAATAACCGATTTTCCCCGGTATGGGCGGCATACATGCCGCCCGTAAGCGCGCCGGCCCGTTTTTTGTCATTCTGAGCGAATGAAGTGAGTCGAAGAATCTAAGCTTTTCTCACCAGATCCTTCGGCTCCGCTGACGCTCCGCTCAGGATGACAATGGGGGCGTTTCCGGTAGACGGAGGGAGGAATCTATGCCCCTTACTGAATTGAAAACAGGTAAAACATAATGGAGTGTATCGCGTGGATACACTCCATTTTCATATACAGGGAATCTGGCGCTGATGGAATAGGTGTTGACGGATACAAATTTGTGCATCAGCGCGATAAACTGAAATTTATCTATGAACATACATTCTCGCCATATCGGCTTGCCCATCCCCTTGAACCATACAGAGGAATTCCCATCCGTATCGTTCATAGAACCCAACATGGTCTGTCAGTAAGTAAATAGGGGAAATGCCTTTTTGTTTTGTATCGGCCACGACCAAATTCAGAAGTTTTCCCGCAATTCCCTGACAACGGTATTCTTTCTCGGTATATACGGCACATACATTCGGAGTGAGGTCTTTTCTATCATGGAAATCATTTTCAATGACGCCCATCCCACCGACAATTTTCTGCCCATCCAGGCAAAGATACCATCCCAATTCCGTTTCATGGTTTATATAGGCTTCCATGCAACTTAAATAGGCATCTGTGGGGACACCCCACTTGCCATGAAACCATTGGGCCGCATAATCCTTCATCTCTGGACATTCTCTAAGTGTAATATATTGATATTCTTTCATCTAATACCCCCGTTCTCCACTGCTGAAGTTGTTCCAATAATTCTTTGTATGCTCTTTTCTGATAGGGAATGTATGTCGGACAGTATTTTTATGGAAACTCCACTTTTATACTTTGAATAAATTTCTCGATTGCGTGGTTACTGCTAAATCTCAACAAGAAGTATAGCTTCCTTGCCGGAAGGGATTTCCAGGCGAATTTTCCCATTCTCAAAGAATGCAGAACCGCCCCTTGCGATTTCAACCCCTTCCTTATCGCTGCATACCGAATTGACATACAAGACCTTATCACAGAATTTCATCGCCTGGGATGCGTATTCGTATTTCTCTGAAGTATTCCACTCCTCAGAATGAAAGTCCGTGTAAACAGGCCAAAAGACGACATCTGGATTCAGTCGCTTTACTTTATCGACATTTTCATCATACCAAAGGTCACCGCATAAGCCAATTACAATTTTTTGACCCATGAAATGAAAACTGTGAAACCCGTTGCCCTCTCGATATTGCCGGTTTGCAAACGGTTCTTTCCAACCAGGTGATACCCTGCGGTACATATCAATCATGGTGCCATTTTTGTCGATTGTAATTTGAGAACTGTAAAAATACTTTTCTGCTTTTTCGATAAATCCAAAAGACACGGCGATGGCATATTGTCTTGCAGTCGAGCAAATTTCATGAATAATCGGGTCATCCTGCGAAATGGCTATTTGCGTATCGTGTTCAACATGGAAGGTTGCACCATAAAATCCTTGCAGAAATGCTTCTCCAAATATCACAATGTCAGCCTTTGACGAACACGCTATCAATGTATCTATAATAACCTTTTTGTTGTATTGCAAATCCCCGTTGATAAATCCCATGGATGCCAATGCACACTTCATCGCAATTACCTCCGCCAAATTCCGGCTTTCTGTTCTCTTGAGTGAACGCCCGGGCGATTGGCCCGGGCGATTGTTTATTCTTCGCGGTTTTCTTCCTCGTAAGTCAGCACTTCTTTTGCCAGATAAATGGGGCGGTTCTTGCTCTGCTCGAAGGTGCGGCCTACATATTCGCCGATGATGCCGATGCAGAAAAGCTGCATGCCCCCCAGCAGCAGAATCAGCACAATGATGGTGGCGTAGCCCGGCAGGTCAATGCCCCAAATCAGCTTCTGCAGCACCACCACCAGCAGGTAGATGGCGGCGGCCATGGCGGTAAATACGCCGAGGTAGCTGGCCAGCCGCAGCGGTGCGGTGGAAAAGCCGATGATGCCGTCAATGGCGTAGTTCATCAGCTTCCGGAAGTTCCACTTGGTGGTGCCGGCGTTGCGCTCGCAGGCGGTGTAGGGGATAAACTCCGTTTCAAAGCCCACCCAGGCAAAAATGCCCTTGGAGAAGCGGTGGCATTCCTGCAGCTGCAAAATACTCTCTGCCACGCTGCGGCGGAAGGTGCGGAAATCGCTGGCGTCCGGCCGCAGCTTCACCGATGACAGCCGGTTGATGACGGCGTAAAAGGATTTTTTGAAGAAGGAAAGCACCTTGCCTTCGCCCCGGCGGTCCTGATAGGCGGCAACCATGTCGCACTCCGGCTTCTCGTCCAGAATGCGCACCATGTCCCGGACGATTTCCGGGCGCTGCTGCAAATCCGCGTCGATGACGCACATCATCTCACCGCTGGCGTGTTCCAGACCGGCATAAATGCCCGCGTCCTTGCCGAAATTCCGGGCAAAGGAAACCACCTTCACCGGGCATTTCTGAGCAGCGTGGAGCTTTTTAAGCTGATGCAGCGTGGCATCCCGGCTGCCATCGTTGACAAAGACGATTTCGTAGTCATAGCCGCAGCCGTCAAAGGCAGTGATAACGGCATTCTGAAAAGCGGCTACATTTTCCGCTTCATTATAGCAGGGGACAATCAGGGAAAGTTTCATGAATCCGTTCTCCTAAAGAGTTGATATTCCCATTATAACAGATTTCCCATGGCAGTCAAGCCGGGGGCACCCGGAAATGCGCAAATTAAATCGGGAAAAGATGAAAAAGAATGTTGACAGTTTCCCGAAAATGTGGTAGTTTTATACCGTTAAAGGCGTAGAAGGGGAGTTTCCGCTTACATTCTTTTTCAGAGAACGGACGGTTGGTGCAAGTCCGCAGAGAAAAAGCGGATTGTCGCCCCGGAGCTTGCTTTCCGAACATGGGTAGGAAAGCGCGGGTCTGCCCGTTACAGCTGTTGAGTGCCCGGATTTCCGGGAATTCAGGTGGTACCGCGGAAATGTCTATTTTTCGCCCTGAGTCGTTATGGCTCAGGGCGTTTTTTCATGGAAGGAGATTGATTATGGCAAGAGAATTACCCAAGGTTTACGAACCCCAGCAGGTGGAATCCGAAATCTATAAGATGTGGGAAGATGGCGGCTTTTTTAAGCCCCAGGGCAAGGAGGGCGCCAAGCCCTTTACCATCGTGATGCCGCCCCCCAATGTCACCGGCCAGCTTCATATGGGCCACGCCATGGATGCTACCCTGCAGGATACCCTGATTCGCTTCAAGCGGATGCAGGGCTATGACGCCCTGTGGGTGCCGGGCGTTGACCACGCCGGCATCGCCACCCAGATTAAGGTGGAGGAAGAGCTGCGCAAGGAGGGCCTGACCCGCTACGATTTGGGCCGGGAAAAGTTCCTGGAGCGGGTGTGGGACTGGAAGCACCGCTATGGCAACCGCATCGTGGAGCAGCAGAAGAAGCTGGGCGCTTCCTGCGACTGGGACCGTGCCCGCTTTACCATGGACGAGGGTTGCTCCAAGGCCGTGCGGGAAGTGTTCGTTTCCCTGTATGAAAAGGGCCTGATTTACAAGGGAAGCCGCATCATCAACTGGTGCCCCCACTGTGTCACCGCCCTGAGTGATGCGGAAGTGGAATATGTGGATAAGCCCGGCAAGCTCTGGCACATCCGCTATCCACTGGCAGATGGCTCCGGCGAAGTGGTAGTTGCCACCACCCGTCCTGAAACCATGCTGGGCGACAGCGGCGTTTGCGTCAACCCCAATGATACCCGCTATACCCACATCGTGGGCAAGAAGGTGATTCTGCCCCTGGTGAATAAGGAAATCCCCATTGTGGCGGATGAATACGCCGAAATGGAATTCGGCACCGGCTGCGTGAAGATGACCCCTGCCCACGACCCCAACGACTTTGAAGTGGGCCTGCGGCACAATCTGGAAGTCATCCGGGTGCTGGATGACAACGGCAAGGTCAACGAGCTGGGCGGCAAGTACCAGGGCCTGGACCGGTATGAAGCCAGAAAGCAGATTGTTGCCGACCTGGAAGAGCAGGGTTATCTGGTGAAAATCGAGGACCATGCCCACAATGTGGGCACCTGCTACCGCTGCCACAACGATGTGGAGCCCATCATCTCTGCCCAGTGGTTCGTGAAGATGAAGCCCCTGGCTCAGGAGGCCATCCGCGTGGTGCGGGAGGGGGAGACCCGGTTCGTTCCCGAACGCTTCTCCAAGACCTATATGAACTGGATGGAAAATGTCCGTGACTGGTGCATTTCCCGGCAGCTGTGGTGGGGCCATCAGATTCCCGCCTGGACCTGCGCCGACTGCGGCCACATCACCGTGTCCCGGGAGGATGCCTGCCAGTGCGAAAAGTGCGGCAGCACTAACATTACCCGAGAAGAGGATGTGCTGGATACCTGGTTCAGCTCGGCCCTGTGGCCCTTTGAAACCCTGGGCTGGCCGGACTGCGACGCGGAGGATTTCAAGCGCTTCTATCCCACCGATGTGCTGGTCACCGGCTACGATATTATCTTCTTCTGGGTGGCCAGAATGGTGTTCTCCGGCTGCGAGCATACCGGCAAGACCCCGTTCCACACCGTGCTGATTCACGGCCTGGTGCGGGACGACAAGGGCCGCAAGATGTCCAAGTCCCTGGGCAACGGCATTGACCCGCTGGAGATGATTGACAAGTACGGCTGCGACGCATTGCGGCTGAACATGGTCACCGGCAACTCTCCCGGAAACGATATGCGTTTCTATGTGGAGCGGTGCGAGGCCATGCGTAATTTCTGCAACAAGCTGTGGAACGCTTCCCGCTATGTGCTGATGAATCTGGGCGAGGACGCGGTTTGCCGCCTGCCCGACATGGACAAGCTGGAAATCGCTGACAAGTGGTGCCTGTCCAAGCTGAATACCCTGATTGCCGAAGTGACGGAAAATCTGGAAAAGTACGAGCTGGGCGTTGCCATTTCCAAGGTCTATGACTTTGTTTGGGACACCTATTGCGACTGGTATATCGAGCTGACCAAGGCCCGCCTGTATTCCGAGGACGAGAGCCGCAAGCAGACCGCCCTTTCCGTGCTGGTGTATGTGCTGGACCAGATGCTGCGGCTGCTGCATCCCTTCATGCCGTTTATCACCGAGGAAATCTGGCAGAGCCTGCCCCACGAGGGGAATGCCCTGATTGTGGCCCAGTGGCCCCAGTACCGGCAGGAGCTGGCCTTTAAGGCAGAGGAAGCCCAGATGGAGTCTGTCATGAGCGCCATCCGCGCCATCCGCAACCGCCGGGCGGAGATGAATGTGCCCCCGTCCAAGAAGGCTGCGCTGTTCGTGCTGACCGCCAAGCCTCAGATTTTTGCCGAGGGTGAGGGATTCATTCAGCGGCTGGCTTATGCCGATTCCGTGACCATGCTGGAATCCGAGCCTGAGAATCTGGAGGGCATGGTGACCTGCACCACCGCCGACGCCAAGCTGTATATCCCCATGGGGCAGCTGGTGGATGTGGCAAAGGAGCTGGAGCGCATTGGCAAGGAACTGGAAAAGAACCGCAAGTTCCTGGCGTCTCTCGAGGGCAAGCTGTCCAACGAGGGCTTTGTGTCCCGTGCCCCCGAAGCGGTGGTGAACGCCGAGCGGGAGAAGGCTGCCAGAACCCGGGAACTGATTGCCCAGCTGATGGAAAGCGAAGCGGCAATGAAAAAACTGTAAATTCATATTTCCCAACCGGAGCATCCGAAAGGATGCTCCGGTTTTCTTTTTTTGGCATCCCTGCTTCGACGGAAAATTTGATGGGAAAACTCTATACTGGGTTTGAATAACGGACTACCAAGGAGGACTTTTATGCAATTTACCAGCTTCCTGCAGGACGGCAATCTGACGGTGGCACTCACCGGGGAAATTGACCATCACTGCGCCAAAAACTATATCCGCGCCATTACCGGGAAAATTGAAGCCTATACCCCCGGCATCTGCATTCTGGATTTTTCCGATGTGACCTTTATCGATTCGTCGGGAATCGCCGTGGTCATCAATGCGTTTCGGGAAATGAAGAAAATTGACGGCGTGCTGATGCTCACCGGCATCGGCAGCCAGCCTATGAAGGTGTTCCGGGCTGCCGGAATTGACAAAATCGTGGAAATCAGGGAGGTGGCAATATGAAATTCGACAACTACATGATTTTGGAGTTTCCCAGCAAATCCGCCAACGAAGCCTTTGCCCGTTCGGCAGTTTCCTGCTTTGCCGCCCAGCTCGACCCCACCATGGAGGAGCTGGGGGACATCCGCACCGCCGTGTCGGAGGCCGTGACCAACGCCATTGTCCACGGCTACCCGGAGAAAATCGGCACCATTACGCTGCGCTGCCGGATTCTCAAGGACAATGTGCTGGACATCGTCATCAAGGA
>JBGVGH010000088.1:0-5205 GCA_045121575.1 Faecousia sp. | reverse complement strand
AACTCGGAATTGGTGGGCTTACCCTTGGTATTGCTCACCGTGTAGCCGAAGAACCGCTGGAGGGTGTCCAAATCGCCCCGGTCCCAGGCCACCTCAATGGCATGGCGGATGGCACGCTCCACTCTGGAAGGCGTGGTGCCGAAGGTTTTCGCCACCTGGGGGTACAGGACTTTTGTGATGGCGTTAATCACATCCATGTCGTTAACGGCAATGATAATCGCCTCCCGCAGGTACTGGTAGCCCTTGATGTGGGCCGGCACGCCGATTTCATGAATGATGCTGGTCACCATGGCCTCGATGCCCGCCTTATCTCCCCGGCGCAGAGGGGTCACCTTTTGACCGCCGCCCCGCATTTCCTCCAGCCGCTCCACCAGTGCCTCCATGTCGCAGGGCTTCAGCATCAAATACCGTGCCCCCAGATTGGCTGCCGCAGATGCCACATACTCCGTCACGAAGCCGGAGGTGGCCAGCGTCACCGGCCGCTGCTCCATGGTGGAGAGGGCTTTGAGAATGCTGATGCCGTCCCGCTTGGACAGCATCAAATCCAGCACCAGAATCTGGGGCTTCAGCTCCGTAATGCGCCGCAGGGCAGTTTCCCCGTCATTGGCGCACCCCAGCACCCGAAAGCCCTCGGTTTGCTGCAGCGCGGCCGTCAGATGGGTGCAAAATTCTTCCGTGCTATCTGCAATAAAAACCGTCGTTTTATTTTCCATGTTCTTCGCTCCTGTCATCAGTATTTTCTTCCACGGGAATTTCCCGGATACGACAGGAATATCCTAGCATAATAAATCTTATTTTGCAAGTTAAAATGGAAACAATCAATCGCCAATAATCGACATTTTTTCGATTTTGAACGCAATTTTCAGAACTTTTCGACACATTTCGACACACTTCTGTCGAAAAATACATGGATTCCCCTTTCCGGGCTACGCGGTTGACGGCAGAGCGGAATTGGTGTAAAATAGGTGCAGAATCAATTGAAAGGAGCTTCCGCTTATGAATGAATTTTGGAATCTTGACCCCATTTACAAGGGATTTGATGATCCGGCCTATGATGCCGACATGGCTCTTCTGAAAGAAAAAGCGGCGCAGATTACTGCCTTCGCTTCTACCCTTTCCACCTGTACCCCTCTCGACGGGCTGAAGGGCGGCATTGCCCTGCAGGAAGAATTTTCCCAGCTGGTGGGCAAGCTGGCCGGTTACGCCTCCCTGCGCCAGTCTGTCAATACCCGGGACAGCGAGGCAGGCTCCCGCATGGGCCAGGTCATGCAGCTCTACAGCGGCGTCGCCGCGCCTCTTGCCGCCTGGAAGGATTGGGCCTCCAAGCTGCCCAATCTGGAAGAAATTGTCAGCGGGGACGAAAATCTCCGTGCGTACAGCTTCCTGTTTAAAAATCTGGCGGATTCCAGCCGCTATCTGCTGCCCGGCATGGGTGAAGCCATCATGGCCAAGATGGAGCTTTCCGGCGGCAGCGCCTGGAGCGATTTGCAGCAGTATCTGACCAGCACCGTTCCCGTTGCCTATAACGGCGGCACCACCAACCTGTCTGCCATCCGCAACCTGGCTTACAGCCCCGATGCCGGTGTCCGCAAGGCCGCCTATGAAGCGGAGCTGGCCTGCTACGACCGCATTAAGGATGCGGTTGCCTTCGCCCTCAACTCCATCAAGCTGGAGACCATTTCCGACTGCCAGCTCCGTGGCTACGCTTCCCCCCTGGAGCGTACCCTGAAGCACTCCGACATGAAGCAGGAGACGCTGGACGCCATGCTGGGTGCCATGGACGAGTACCTGCCCAAGTTCTGGCAATACCTGAAGGCCAAATCCAAAGCGCTGGGTCATCCCGCAGGACTTCCCTGGTATGACCTGTTTGCCCCCATGGGCCGCTCCTCCACCCGCTTCACCGCGGAGCAGGCCAGAGAATATCTGGTTAATCTCTTTTCCGAGTTTGACGAGGAACTGTCCCAGATGGTGGCACGGGCCTTTGACGAAGCCTGGATTGACTTCTACCCCCGGGACGGCAAGGCCGGCGGCGCTTTCTGCGCCGGTGTGGAATGCCTGGGCGAAAGCCGCATTCTGACCAATTTTGACGGGATGTTCGGCGATGTGGTGACGCTGGCCCACGAGCTGGGTCACGCTTTCCACAACCAGTGCATCCGGGACCATCGTCCCCTGAACCGGGACTATTCCATGCCCCTGGCAGAAACCGCCTCCACCTTCAACGAATGCGTGGTGATGGCCTCCGCCATCTCCAAGGCCGCAGACAAGGAGGAAAAAATCGCCCTCATCGAGTCCCAGCTTCAGGATGCCACCCAAATCATCTGCGACATTTACTCCCGCTTCCGCTTTGAAAAATCCGTGCTGGACAACCGGGAGCAGGAATTTATGGATGCGGACAAGCTGTGCCAGCTCATGACCGCTGCCCAGAAGCAGTCCTATGGCGACGGTCTGGACGAAAACTGTATGCACCCCTATATGTGGGTGTGCAAGAGCCATTACTACGGCCCCACCTACTATAACTTCCCCTATGCCTTCGGCGGCCTGTTCGCCCGGGGTCTGTATGCCCAGTACGAAAAGGAGGGCGCTTCCTTCGTGCCCAAGTACAAAAAGCTGCTGCACACCACCACCGTGGCAACTGCCGAGGATGTGGCAAAGGTGGCGGACATCGACCTGACGGACAAGGCCTTCTGGCGGGGCGCTCTGCAAACCATTGCTGACCAGATTGACCTGTTCTGCCAGCTGGTGGAAGAATGAGAGGAGCGGCTATGGAACAGAGAATTTCTGCGCTGAAAGCATTTCTCGATGCCTCCGTCAGCACCTATCACGCCGTTGACGCTTTGGCAAACACCCTGACCGGGGCGGGCTACACCCGCCTGTCTGAGGGTGAAAACTGGAATCTCATCCCCGGCGGCAAGTATTTTATGACCCGTAACGGCACCGCTCTGATGGCGTTCCGCATCCCCACCGCCCAGCCGGAGGGCTTCCTGCTCTCAGCCAGCCACTCCGACCGCCCCGGCTTCAAGGTCAAGGAAAACCCGGAGCTGAAAAGCGCCTACATCCGTCTGGCTGTGGAGCGCTACGGCGGAATGCTCCTGTCCCCCTGGCTGGACCGTCCCCTGTCGGTGGCGGGCCGGGTTCTGGTGGAAACGGAAAACGGCCTGGAATCGAAGCTGGTGAACATTGACCGGGATCTGCTGATTATCCCCAATGTGGCCATTCACATGAACCGTCAGGCAAACGACGGCTACAAGTGGAACCCCGCCAGCGACCTGCTGCCCCTGTTCGGCACGAAAGAAGCGGCCGGAAAGTTTGCCGCTTTGCTGGAAGAAGCCGCCGGCGGCAAAATTCTGGGCCACGACCTTTCCCTGTATGTCCGGCAGACCGCATCCGTCTGGGGCTGCGAGGAAGAATTTATTTCCGCCGCCGGGCTGGACGATTTGGCCTGTGCCTGGTGCTGCACCCAGGGCTTCCTGAACGCGGCAGAGGGCAGCCATGTGCCGGTTCTGTGCGTGTTTGACAACGAGGAAGTCGGCTCCAGCTCCCTGCAGGGCGCGGATTCCGACCTGCTGTTGACGGTTCTGACCCGCATCTGCGCCGGGCTGCATTGGGAAATGCCCCGGATGCTGGCAAAATCCTTCATGCTGTCGGCAGACAATGCCCACGCCATCCACCCCAACCACCCGGAGTATGCCGACCCCAACAACGCCCCCGTAGTAAACGGCGGCGTGGTGCTGAAGTTCAACGCCAACCAGCGTTACACCACCGACGGTGTTTCCGCCGCCCTGTTCCGGAAAATCTGCGCCCGGGCCAATGTGCCGGTGCAGACCTACTACAACCGGGCTGACCTGGCCGGCGGCTCCACCCTGGGCAATATTTCCCTGAACCATGTTTCCGTGCCCAGTGCCGATATTGGCCTGCCCCAGCTCGCCATGCACTCCTGCTACGAAACCGCCGGCACCCGGGATGCCCTGTTCATGGTGGACGCCCTGACCGCCTTCTACAGTGCCCACCTCTCCGGCTGCGACGGAAACTACACCCTGAAATAAAGCAAACTATATAGGTAAGCCAATGAATCAGGATCTGACAGGAGCGCATACAGAATGATAAAATTCAATCGTGCAAATTTACTGAAAGATGTTCTGCAAGGAACAGGATTTGTACGCCGTGGCGCTGCTTTCTTTCGGGTATGGGGAGATGGTGTTTTGCAGGTGCTGAAATTTGAACATCAACGCGGTTTACAAGTGGACGAGCTGCGTATTGGAATTTTTTCAATGTACGGAGAATTACTCCCACAGTGGTTCACTTCCGGCGGGTGCATCCCAAGAGGAAGCATTGCAAATTTTGTTGGACTCCGGTGTGTGGAAGGATGGCTTTCTCCAAATTGTTTCATCAAAACGGATAATGGCCTATTTTTCTACAAAGAATTTCCTGTTTCGATTGATTCCAACCGGCGCTTGTGGGATGAAAATGGCGAGCGTTGGGAATACTGCTTCACGCCCGAACAGCAAGTAAATATTTCGCAGAAAAAGCGCTGCCTTGGCTGAATGATGTGACCAGCCAGTCCTTGGCAGCTGAGGCAATGTACCAAATTTCCCCCATTCCTAACGATGCTTTGCGATTTGATGCACATTTAGCTGCCGGCGAATGGATACAGGCAGAGCAGACCATGGCTGCAATCCTGAAGCAACATGCTGATGCACGGGCAAGCTGGCAGCAAACCTTTTCCAAGGAGCCGTTTACAAAGATGGCCCTTCAGTTGGAAATAGAGGATGAACCACTGAAAGCGGCTCACAAAATGGTGCAGGAAAAGGACGAAGAGGCCATTGGCACCTACCTGAGCGATAACTACAAACGAAACTGCGAATTGGCAAAATTCTGCATGAAGCAATCTTCAAATGCCGACGGCAAATAAACCGCTTCCATACACCCTCTAAATTAGGGTTTACCGTGCGGATGGGATACTATGTGCGCGCCAAAGGCGCTCTTGTTTGAGCGTATAGTTTCAAAAAATGCATATGCAAAAAGGTCGTGTATCGCAAACGATACACGACCTTTTACTGTTTTACAGACATCCAATCGGAGCAGGGATTTCCCTTTTATTCCAGCAGCATTCCTGCCAGGCGGCAGGTCACTTCGGCGCACCGCCGGGCGGCGATGGCCTCAAAGGTAGGATAGTCCATCTGGGCGGAATCATCCGCCTTGTCGGAA
>JBGVGH010000087.1:0-12546 GCA_045121575.1 Faecousia sp. | reverse complement strand
CCGAACTGCTCTTTTTCCAGCACCAGAACCCGATATTTTGCCCGGGCCAGATACAGGGCGGCGGTGAGCCCCGCAGGACCGCCGCCGACTACGATCACATCGTATAAATTCCCCATCAAAGCTGACCCACCAGATCCAGACTGGGCTTCAGCGTTTCCGCACCGGGCTTCCAGTTGGCGGGACAGACCTGATCGCCATGGGCGTGGACAAATTGGCAGGCCTGCACCTTGCGCAGCAGCTCCTCGGCGTTCCGGCCTACATTGCCAGCGGTTACCTCGTAGCCTACGATCTTACCTTCAGGATTGATAATAAAAGTACCACGCTCGGCAAGACCATCGGACTCGATCAGTACCTGAAAATCTCTGGAGATTGCGTGGGTAGGGTCTGCCAGCATAGGGTAATTGATCTTCTTGATCCGGTCGGATGCATCATGCCATGCCTTGTGGACAAAGTGGGTATCGGTGGATACGGAGTAGACCTCGCAGCCGATGGCCCGGAACTGCTCGTACTTGTCCGCCAGATCTTCCAGTTCGGTGGGACAGACAAAGGTAAAGTCGGCGGGATAGAAGAAAAATACGCTCCACTTGCCTAAGATATCCTCCTTGGATACAAACTTGAAATCGTTCTCGTGGAACGCGTAGGTGCGAAAATCGGAAATATCCTTATTGATCATAGACATATTCAATTCCTCCAAAGATCGTGTTGATTGCAAAAGGCGTAAACTGCCCGGACTTCGTCGCCGTCACAAAGGGCAAATTTCGCTCTAGGCTCGTCATTCGGGTCCAGATGGGCATACTGGATACCGTGCTCAGATTCCAGGCAGATCCATTCGATATAATGCTCCCTGGTCATGGGATGTTCCACCGATCCCACCGTCACATGAACAACATTACCGTCCATCTCATAAACAGGAATATGCTTCTCTCCGGAAGCTTCGGTGATACCTGGCTTGATCTCGTGCATTTTTTCACCACAGCACATAATCGGAACACCTGCGTCCCGAATCAGTGTGGCGATATTGCCGCAATGTTTACAGATATAGAATTTCTGTTTCATAAACTCCCTCCTTCTGAGGAAAGTGTGTCCTTTTCCCGATCAATAATGCATGAAAAGCAGGGCATACTACCGGAAAAGGAAGTGGAAAAATGGAGCAAAGCAACAAATACAAAAAGGGATTCATTCCATACGCATTGGCTGCTTTTCTAATTGGCATCGTGGGCGGCTTTTCTACGGTTCTGGGGCCGTCCTTTGTGCAGGACATTGGAATCGCCTATAATAACACCACCTGGACAGCACTGGCACAGGCCATGTCCACCGCCGCCTGTGCACCGATTCTGGGAAAAGTAGGCGATGTGATTGGGCGCAAAAGGACCCTGCTTCTTGGAATTGCCGTCTTTACATTGGGAAATGTGCTGTCAGCACTAGCAAACTCCCTCGTGTTTATGATGATAGCCCGATTCGTTGTGGGCATTGGTACTGCCGCTATGACCCCGGTGATCATGGCCTATATCGTCACTGAGTTTCCACAGAATCAGGTGGCAAAGGGCTTTTCTATGTATATGCTGATTTCCAGCGCGTCGGTTATCTTCGGGCCGACTCTGGGCGGTCTGATCATCTCTGCCTACAACTGGCGCGTGATGCTGTGGGTCTGTGTCGCAATCTGCGCCGTCACTTTCGTTGCCTGTGTATTGACTGCCGGAAAAGAGAACACCCAGAGACGCCCACTGCAAAACTTTGACGGGATCGGTGCTGTGCTGGTGCTGATCTTCTTCAGTCTGATGCTGTGTATCCCTTCCTTCGGGCAGAATTTCGGCTGGTCTTCCAGGGCGTTTCTGGGTGTGATGACCGCCGCAGTGATCAGCCTGCTGGGGTTGATCGCTGCTGAAAGAAAAGCAGTGCATCCTATCCTGCCCGGCAGCTTTATGAAGCGGAGTGCATTTATCCTCAGTGTCATCGCCCTGTTTCTGACCCAGGGGCTGATGCAGGCAAATATGACCAATACCATCGTCTTTGTCAATTACACTCAACCGGATAATACTGCCATTTCCGGCTATGCCATCTCTGTGATGTATGTAGGTATGTCATTGGGTGCTGTAGTCTTAGGTCCCCTGGCAGACCGGTTTGAACCAAAGCGTGTGCTCACCGGTTCGCTGATCTTGACCGGCATTGGCTGCGGCATTCTGTTTTTATTTTCGGCCAGCACCTCTGTGCTTTTGCTGATGGCAAGCTTGGGTATTCTGGGCTTTGGTCTGGGCGGCAACGGTACGATCTTTATGAAGGTAGCACTGTCCGGACTGCCGCGGCAGAAAGCAGGGGCAGGAACGGGCACTTATGGCCTGTTCCGGGATCTTGCCGCACCCTTCGGTGTGGCGGTATTCGTGCCTCTGTTTACCAATCAGATCACCGGACTGATCGCAGGCGGGACAACAGGGGCGGATGCCGCAGTCCGATCGATCCACCTGCTGGCAATTGCGGAGCTAATCTGCATTGCCGCCGGTATCGCAGCTGTACTTTCCCTTCCCAGAATTCGTAACAAAGGAGCATCCAAATGAGATTAAAGGATAAAGTTGTATTGATCACCGCATCTACCAGGGGCATCGGCCTTGCCTGCGTAAAGAAATGCACAAAAGAAGGTGCCAGAGTCTATATGGCGGCCCGGAATGTGGAACGGGCGCAGGAGATTGCAAATACTTTGAACGGTGTAAAATGCGTGTACAATGATGCCATGAAGCCGGAGACCTTCACTTCAATGGTCGAAGATGTGGTGAAAGATGCAGGCCGTATCGATGTGCTAGTCAATAATTTCGGCACATCCAATCCCGGCAAGGATTTGGATTTCGCCCATACAGATCCGCAGGTATTTTGGGACACAGTCAATTTGAACTTGAGAAGCGTCTTTATGGCAAGCCAGGCTGCTGCAAAGTATATGGCACAGCAGCAAAATGGCAGCATCATCAATATTTCCTCCGTGGGAGGTCTGGTGCCCGATATCTCCCAGGTTGCCTACGGTACCAGCAAGGCAGCAATCAACTATCTGACCAAGCTCATTGCTGTCCAAGAAGCCAAGCATAACATTCGCTGTAATGCCGTCCTTCCCGGTATGACCGCCACGGAAGCGGTAGAAAAGAACCTGACAGAAGAATTCCGCAGTCTGTTTCTGCGGCATATCCCGCTTCAACGGATGGGCCTGCCCGAAGAGATCGCTGCGGCGGTGGTGTATCTGGCAAGTGACGAGGCTGCCTATACCACCGGGCAGATCCTGACCGTTTCAGGTGGTTTTGGGCTGGCAACGCCTGTTTACGGAGATTTGGCAAATAAAGTTTTCCGGCGATGATTTCATGAAAACGGCAGTACAGTTGCACGAAGCTCCAGTGAAGCCACAGTATGGTGAAATCGGGATTACCGATGTCTGTGCGCCACGAGGCGTTGCCCGCACGACTTTCTACCGATTATTTGACACTCTGGACGATGTGCTTATTTATCAGTTCGACACCTTATTTGAGGAAAGCTTCAAGCAATATACAGCTTCCCCTGCAACAGAAAAGTCCTATGCGAAGATTCTTTTGCATATAGCAATGAGCAACAAGCCTTTGCTTACTGCCATCATTCATAGCGGACGAAATGATTTATTTGATTTTTCTACAGGAATGATGTCAATCACTATCCATCTGCACAGGCGTATCATCACAGAATTGTCATTTATGCCGGTTCTTCTCTTTGGGGCGGGATGCCTTCGTGATGGGCCTCCGTCTGGCAACCCAAATTATCGTGGATGGCCTCACCGATCTGCCAGTAACAGCTCCATAACGCCACGAAGGGGAGTCCAAAACGAACTCCCTGAATCGTTGTAAATTACTCCGCTATAAACAAAGAATAGCTGCTTTCGAAACACGGAAGGCAGTGCTTTTTTTACACAGGATTCTACGGAAAGCATCGCCGTAGAAGCCCCTGTGTGCCTCTTTCTTCTGGGGTAGGGTAAACACACGGCCCCCACTTTAAAAACGGCACACAAGCGAAAATTACCCCAAAAAACGGGGGGTTTGGCACCATTTTTCAAGGGGTCGAGGTCTGCAAGGATTGGGCATAAAAAGCAGAAAACCTGCACCGCTGGATCGTTGATAATTGCTCTGCAATCAAGGAATAATGCCAGAGGTAACAGACTACTCCATCGACATACCGACATAATATTCTTCTTGACACATAGTCGGTATACCGATATAATGCAGATGGTGATTATTATGCGTATCAACGAAATCTTAACACAGACAGGTATGACAAAGTACCGACTGCAAAAGCTAAGCGGTGTCCCCCACGCAACCTTGAGCGATCTGTGCAGCGGCAAGACACAAATTGAAAAGTGTTCCGGCGAAACGCTGTACCGTCTGGCAAAGGCACTGCAAGTTCCCATAGAATCCCTTCTGGAAAGCACGATGGAGCAAAAACTCCGACAGGAACGGATACAGCGTATGCGGGAGCGGTCTTATGAATACGGCTTGCCCGGTTATCTCCAGCACGACCTGGATGCATTCAAAGAAGGTATGAAGCAAGGTTCCACCCTTATGGACTGCCTGTGGAGCGAGCTCTATGGCAGCATCAATATTGCCCAAATCAATGATGGTGCCATTACACCGGAACACGCGGATTATCTGCGGAACAAATTTCTCTGGAGGTGAAGCGTATGCCTGATTTTACTGGCTGCAAGCGTCTGTTTGGCAACGCATACGCCGGTGCCAACGGCAAGAAGATCGGAATTGAATACCAGGGCGAACAGTATATGCTGAAGTTCCCGCCCTCTGGCACAGCCAAGCGGACGGAGCTTTCCTACACCAATAGCTGTCTGAGCGAACACATTGCCAGCAGTATCTTCAATATGGCAGGCATAACCGCCCAAAAGACGATTCTCGGAACCTATAATGTGGGCGGCAAAACAAAAATCGTCTGTGCCTGCAAGGATTTTACTGCCGATGGCAGCCGCCTGTACGACTTCTGCTCCATCAAGAATACCATCATCGACTCCGGCCACAACGGAACCGGAACAGAGCTGGACGATGTGTTGGAAACCATCGAGAAGCAGCAGTTTGTAAACCCAGAGGAACTTCTGGAACATTTTTGGAATATGTTCGTTATGGACGCGTTCCTTGGAAACTTCGACCGACACAACGGCAACTGGGGATTTCTCTATAATAGCGCAGCGCAAACTGCCTCCATTGCCCCGGTTTACGACTGTGGAAGCTGCCTGCTCCCCCAAGCTGATGAAAAAGTGATGCGTGCTGTTCTGGACAGTGAAAGCGAATTGCACGCCCGGATCTTCCGGTTCCCCACCTCGGCAATCAAGTACAATGACCAAAAGATCAACTACTATGATTTCCTCACCGCCGGTGAAAACGCTGACTGCAATGCCGCACTGCATCGGGTTGTACCACGAATCGATGTAACATCCATTCACGCATTCATTGACGAAACACCTTACCTGACAGATCTGCAAAGAACATTCTACAAAACCTATCTGAATGCCCGGTTTGATTTGATTGTTACTCCGGCATACGAACAGGCGATGAATCAGCAGCAGGGATTTTCCTCTATGCAGATGATGTAACTTCATAGTCAACACCTCCGGCTGCGACGAAACCGGAGGTGTTGCTTTTTTTCAAAAAAGATTTGCGCATTGTAAAATGAAGCTCGAAAGAATTTTTGAAAAAGCATATTGACAACATCGTACATCTGTTCTATAATAATGATGCGAACAGAAGTTCGACACTTATCTTTTTATAGATGCACTTTGCATCCTGACAATTCCATAGTTCATTGACTCCGAGAGGGCACGGAAGCATTATCTAGTGCTGTGAAATCTAGTACCGGGCGTGAACGAATGAGAGCCTTATGGCTCCTATTCGCTTGCGCCCGGTTTTTATTTTCTCGGGGCAAAACAGTTTGCAATATAAATACTGCTCCCACTTTTTCGGGAGCCAAATATAGGAGGAATAAAAATGCGAGAAAGTAAGTACACAAGCTACGATTCCCTGCCTCTGGCACTAACCGCGCCGGAGGTAGGAGAGGTCCTGGGGATTTCCAGAGCGTCCGCATACGAATTGGTTCGCTCACGGGGATTCCCCCACATCAGAATCGGCACACGGATTCTTGTTCCTAAAGACAAGTTTATCCAGTGGATTGACCAGCAGATGGAGGTGAATGAATGAGATTGTATGAGCCGCCGACAAAAGAATTCTTCCGTCTGCCCAACAGCATCTTCGATGTGCCGCTGGATGCTACACAGTTCAAACTGTATGCGTATCTCGTTTGCTGCTCCGGCAGTAAGGGTTACTGCTGGCCCACGCACAAGAAAATCATTCAGGACACCGGCATCAAGAAAAGTTCGCTCCAGAAAGCCATCAAGGTTCTGAGAGATCGGAAACTGATTGCAGTGTACAAGCACCGCAATCCCTACGGCTATTCAAACAACGAGTACCATCTGCTGAGCCTGGACAACCCGGAAATATATCGGGACATAGACGCAGATGTGGACGAGCTTCCGCTGTTCATCGGTGAGGATCTTCCCGCATAAGCGGCGAGTGCTTTCAATGCTGATTTCGCCTGTTTCGGAAGAAAGTATTGGGAAGCGGGATAAAGGAGGTATTCCGCCCTATGGCGGATACCTCCCAAATACACCGCCCGGCAACGCCGTGCGGGGCTTTTACGAGGTTTCCAAGGTGTTACCTTTTCCGCATAGTAAGGGAAAATAGGCGCCTGAAAATGGAAAATGCTTAGAGTACCAACGATTTAGGTGGGCGTCATTCCACCGGGAAGACTAACTATTAAAAGTCAATCCCCAATTTTGGGAAAATGTAGAAAAGTACTACCACAAAAACGGCATGGCAATAAGAGCGTCGTTGACGGCGCTCTGAGAAAAGATTGTTGAGGTTGTTATGCTGTTGGCCTGTATGGCTGCCCTGACCGCTCCATGGCGTAGATCAGCCGCACAAGCTTCTTGGCCGCGTGGGATATGGCGACATTGTAGTGCTTGCCCTCGGCTCTCTTTCTGGCGAGGTAAGTGGCAAAAGTTGGATCGTGGATACAGACGTACTTGGTTGCATTGAAGATGGCATATCGCAGATATCTGGAACCTCTCTTCTCCATGTGAGAATAGCAGTTTGTGAGTTGCCCTGACTGGTAGGTAGATGGCGACATACCCGCATAAGCAAGGATCTTATCTGCGGACGCGAAGTTGGAGAAGTCACCGACCTCAGCCAGGATCATGGCTCCCATCCGAGTGCCGATACCTGGAATGGTTGTAATAGGAGAATGGATTTCATCCATTATGGAATTGATTTCGATTTCAATTTCTTCAATCTCCGCATCCAGCTCCCGGATGAGCTGAATAGTGTGCTTCAGTTCCAGCGACTTTGCCGGCATTCTGGAACCAATGGAGTTTCTGGCCGCATCACGGATTTCAATAGCCTTCTCCCTGCCATAGTGGCCTCTGGAAGCGTCATACAGCATGGTTTTCAAGTGGGTCAAGTGGGCGCTGGCAATCTGATGTGCCCCCGGAAACTCGCTGAGAAGTGCGTAAACAGATGCTATATGGAGCGAAGGAACCAACTTTTCCAATTCTGGAAACAGAATGCAGGCCAAACGAGAAACGGAAGTCTTTAACTTTGCACGCTCTTGAATTTTCTCAAATCGGTATCTTGTTAGTGACTTTAGCTCTTCGTTGTGATATGATGTGTCTGTGTAGGACTTGAGGTCCACATCAGACATTAGCATAGTCGCAATGGTTCGCGCATCGATCCGGTCAGTCTTGGTTTTGCGAAGGCTTAGGCTTTTCCGGTAGAGATTGGTGTGCAGCGGGTTTATGACATAGGTTGGCAGGCCGCAGTCAAGAAGAAATCCGAGAATGTTGTAGCTATAATGTCCGGTAGCCTCAAGTCCTACCTTTATTTTGTCTGCAGGACGAGCGCAGCAGCGAATGGACTGCAGAAGTGTGTCGAATCCTTCTGCATTGTTTGGGATGGTGAATACATCTGCCAGGACTTCACCTTCAGAGCTGAGGATGAAGCAATCGTGCTTGTCCTTAGCAACGTCAATGCCCACACAAATCATGATGAATACCTCCGGTATGTTTATTTGATGCTGATTCCACAGGACACTTTACTCTTGTAACCTTGTTCCACATAAACCGTCTGGCGGTATCTAACTGATTAACAATACTGTAAAGGGCTGTGGTTGGAGCCTTTCCGGAACCGTCTTGCGGTAGGAGTGATTTACCAATCCACAGCATCCCTTACAGTGTAGCACATGTCCTTGGAGAGGGACACTAAAAACTACTACTCTATAATACAAGGAGTAATTATGTCAGAAATCAATAATAGCAGCAGAATCGGCGTGTACATCGGAGATGACTTGCTCGCCCGGTGCGACGCAGCCATGGAGAAAACCAATGCCGACTCCCGCAGTGAGTTTATCCGGGATGCCCTGGAACATTACATTGCCGTAATCAATATGCAGGAAAGCAGCCGAGTGCTGACACCGGCGCTGGAATCGGTCATCGGAAGCAAAATTGCATTGACCGAGGATCGGATCAACCGCATCGTGTTCAAACTGGGTGTAGAGGTTGCCATGATGAACAACATCCTTGCATCCACCCACAACATTGATCCTGATTCGATGGAAGCTCTCCGGCGATACTGCACGGACGAGGTTGCTTCCATCGGCGGCAAGTACCAGCTGGAAGATGCAGTAGAGTTTCAAGCGGGGTGATTGAATGGCCAAACTGATTCTAAAATCCCCCTATCTCAAGCCGGGAGGTAAGAAATCTCCCGGCGGCTACCTGAAGTACATCGCAACCCGTGAGGGGGTAGAGATGGCGGAAGATACCTCCCGACATCTTCCTGCCACGGCAGATCAGCAGAAGCAGATTAAGGCCCTGATCAAAAAGCATCCTCAGAGCAAGGAAAGCCATGAGTACGAAGATTACCTTGCAAACCCTACTCGCGGTAACGCAGACGCGTTCCTCTGGAATGTCTGCGAGGAATATCAGGACGGTCCGAAGCGGGATATGTATCTGCGGTACATCGATGAGCGCCCCGGCAGCAACGGCCTGTTCACGGACGAGGGTGTCCCTATCGTAATGTCGCAGGTGCAGAAAGAGATGAATGAACATCCGGGAAATATCTGGACACACATCATTTCTCTGCGCCGGGAGGATGCCGAGCGGCTGGGCTATAACAACCCGGATGCGTGGATGCACATGCTCCGCTCCCATCGGAATATGATCGCCCAGCAGATGAAGATCGCGCCAGAGAACTTTCGCTGGTACGCTGCGTTCCATAACGCGGGTCATCATCCTCATGTGCATATGATGGCATATTCCATCAAACCTACAGAACCATATCTGACGGAGAAAGGGATTGCAACCATCAAGAGCAATCTGGCGCAGGAAATCTTCCGGCAGGATCTGCTGCAGATTTATCAGAAGCAGTCTGACCTTCGTGACGAGCTGCGGCAAGAAAGTAGGAATCGCATTACAGAAATCGTAGACGCAATCAACTATGGCAGCTACGATAATCCTCAGATGCAGATGATGCTGATCCAGCTTGCGGACAGGCTGGCAAAAGCCAAGGGTAAGAAACAGTATGGCTATCTCAATGCAGGAACGAAAAAGCTGGTGGATGCCATTGTTGCGGAACTGGCCGGGGACAGCAGAATTCAGGAATTGTACTCTCTGTGGTACAAGCAGAAGGAAGATGTGCTTCGCACCTACACCAATAAGATGCCAGAGCGCATCCCGCTGGAACAGCAGAAAGAATTCAAGACCATCCGCAATGCGGTAGTGCAGGCAGCTCTGAAAATCGATCCACCACCTATGTTGGAACAGACCTCACAGGCGGAACAGCATATCGAAGAACCCACAACCTTCGATATTTCCGCCGTCCGATTTGCGGAAGAAACAGCGGAAAGCGCACCGGAGGAATCGCCGCCGTCGCGCCACTGTCGCCCCCGTGTCAGCTTTTCCAACTGGTGGTCGGATGAATACAAGCTGGCCCGCCTGAAACAGGCAGGTGGCAAGAATTCCCCGCCCATCCCGGAGGAAGCCTATCGGCTGATGATGGCGGAAGCCGAAAAAGGCAACGGTCTTGCCATGCACGATATTGGGAAAATGCTGCTCACCGGGCAGGGCTGTGACCAGAACGACAAAACCGCCCAAGAGTGGTTGCGGAAAGCCTACGATGCGTTCTTCCAAATGGAGCAGTCCGCCAAAGATCCCGGCTACTGGCAGTACCGGCTCGGCAAGATGTACGCCATGGGATACGGTGTGGAGCAGAATTATGAGGATGCCATCGACTGGTACGAACAGGCAGTGGAGTGGCGAAATCCGTTTGCAGCCTACGTCCTGGGCAGTATGTATCATTATGGTCAGGGAGTAGAAAAAGATGAAGAAAAGGCTTTTCGATACTTCAAGATGGCAGCGGAGCATCCGTCCAAACCCAACGCCTATGCCCAGTATCAGCTTGGCAGAATGTCGGTAGACGAACAGGAATCCGAAAAGTGGTATCGGCTAGCATATCAGGGTTTCCTGCGAATCGAGCTGGAAATGCCAGATGACAAGCTGTACTACCGTCTGGGCAGCATGAACCTCCACGGCATCGGCACGGAGAAGAATCTGGAACTGGCGCGGGAGTATCTGCACAAGGCTGCCATCATGGGAAATGTGGATGCGGTCTACGGCATGGGTAAGCTGTATCTGGAAAGTGATGTCCAGAAAGCCATCTCCATGTTTGAACTCGCAGCGGAGCAGGGCAATACCTACGCCGAATATCAGCTTGGAAAAATCTACTGCTTCGGAGAGGGAGTTCCGCAAAACTTGGAAGCAGGCATGGAGTGGTTGCGAGCATCTGCCAGTCATGGTAACAAATATGCCGCCCAGCTTCTGGAGAAAGTGGAGAATTGCATCCATCAGCAGACGGTGTCCGCGGTGTTCGGACTGTTCCGGGGATTGGCAGGCATGATCCAAACCAGCGCCAACCAACACATCCGCCGCAGAAATTCCATCGACCGCAAGCAGCGGCAGAAAATCGAAGAAAAGAAGCAGGCCCTTGGTCAGCGCTCCAGCGGTCAGAAATATGACTACAACGAGGAACAGACCATGTAATCACTACCGCCGGACAGCACCCAGTCGTGTTGTCCGGCGGCATCTAACAAAACGAAATAAACAAATAAATCCCCCAAGATCAGAATTTTTCATATCCTGTGAAATGAAAACTATTTCAAGGGTCAAAAACACCACCATATGTTGTGGTTTTGCTCACACAAAAACCGCAGCATATGGTGGCTGATTTTCGAGATTTGGCTTTGTAGCCGTTTTTAGCGCCGAAAACGTGGTAGGCATCGACGAAAACATTTCTGGCGGCTGCAAAGGCAAGTTTGGAAATTGAACGTATTGTGCCAGTTTTCAAATGGCATAGTAGAATTTGCAGATCATGCGTTCCTCACCCTGGTAAGGGCCGATACCTTCAAATTCCTTGATAAAGCCGCAGCGCTCCATAACCTTGACAGAAGCCTTGTTATCCGCAAGGCAGATTCCGGCGATTTTAGAAAGCCCCAGCTTGGGCATGATGATCGGCAGGAATGCTTTGACTGCTTCGGTGGCGTAACCTTTCTTGGTGTAGTTTGCGCCGATGTGGTAGCCCACCTCCCAGGTGCCATCATCAAAGGGAATCGCCTGGACATAGCCGATGTAGGTACCATCTTTCAGCAGCACAGGATACACCAGCGGGCCGTCACCGTTTTCGTAGACGCCCATCAGAAAACCCACTGTGTCCGCAGCTTCCTCCACAGTTTCAAACACTTCGTCGGGGACGAACCGGCGGTTGTCCTCGTCCAGAGAATTCAGGTGTACGGCTTCCGCCATGTCCATGGTGAATTCGGTAATAATCAGTCTTTCGGTTTCGATTTTCATATTGACCTCCAATAATTTATAGGTTGTTGAACAGATCGGCAGCAACCAGAAGGAAGATTGCGGCGATGCCAAGGATTACAAGCAAGACAATGCCAATCAATTTTACTTTTTCATACCGTCCCGACGAAACACTTACATTGTAAGCGCATTTTGTAAATTTCCAGTTTCCGATTTCAAATTTGCTGTCTGTGATTGGCTTGGCAAGCTGCCGGATCTCGATGAATTCGTCCGTCACGGTGACAAAGAGCTGTTTTCCGTCCTTTTCCACCAAATAAAACTCTTTGTCCAGGTTTTTGATGCCGTTGATAAACTGCGGTATTCCAAAAGGAGCATCGGTCAGGAATCCCAGGGCATTGTCTACGACCTTTTCGCCCTTTGTCAGCTTCAGCCCTCCCAGCAGCGTATGTATTTCCGCACCGGGAAATTTCGCGAGGATCAGGCGGTCTTTCTTAGTTTTCCGGATGCCCTTACCATAATCGGAAAGGTTATATGCTTCCCGGATCACCTGCACATCAACGGTGCCGCCATCGTCCAGAAGATAGTCCACGCTTACATTCAGTAACTGCGCCAGCGCCTTTAGATTATCAACATCG
>JBGVGH010000086.1:0-5008 GCA_045121575.1 Faecousia sp. | reverse complement strand
AGCTCTGACTTTCAAATTGGAAGCCAGAGCTTTCTCTTTTTAGAAACCAGTGTTTACAATTCTCCTATTTGTCTCTCTTTCCTCTATATCCAACAGGAAAGGGGCGAGTCCCATGCAGTAATCATCTTGTTCGCAACGAACACAAATTTCAGGCAGGGAGGGATGCAAATGAAGTAAACCAGGCAGGCCATTTTATGTAGGGAGGAGGTGATTCTATCGATTCTTGCTGTTGCACTTAGATTGCAGTCACGATACAAAAATGTAATTTGTAAGGAGGTATAGAATGAAAATTAGTCGTTGGATGAGACTTCTGGCAGTCGTATTGGTTGTTGCCATGATGTTTCAGATGCTTCCGATTCAGGCTCTTGCATTGGATGGATCGGGCAGCGTGACTTATCAGGAATACGAATCTGATGCGGAGGGTCCGTATTCTCTCACCGTTCTGGGTGAGGTTGAATCCCTACGAGAGGAAAAGATCAAACATTTCCGTTTGTCGGATGGAAGCTTTGTTGCAGTCTCCTACGGTATGCCCGTTCATTATCAGGACAGTGACGGGCAGTGGCAGGATATTGACAACAGCCTGCTGCTGGAGGCGGATTCCCTTGAAACTGCGAATGAAAGCGCTCCCGCAGCCTTTTCCAGAGACCTGGCTGACGGTGAAATTTTCACAGCCAGTCAGGGAGATTTTTCCGTATCCATGTCCCTGCTGGATTCTGCCGATGCAGTGGATATGAGTTCTGAAAGGGCCAACGTGCGTGCGGGAAACCGGATGCAGGCTGGGGCCTCGGCTGCCGCCAATCGTTCTGAAAATCGCGTCTATGATCGTGATGTCGAAGCTGTTATTACGGACGAGGTTCCTACCATGCTGCAGCTTCAGGAGAAGTATGTCTGGGATGTCAACGATGTCATTCCCGAAAAGCTTCAGTCCTCTCTGGTATACCAGGATGTGTTCCCTGGAATCGACCTGCTGTATACTGCTTTCGGCTACAACATCAAGGAGCAGATCGTGGTCAATGAGCCTCAGAATTCTTACCGTTTTGACTTCCTGCTGGAAACCAATGGTCTGAGCGCTGTTTTGAATTCGGACGGTTCCGTATCTTTCCTGGATGAAAACGGGGAGGCTCACTATGAGATTCCCGCGCCCTACATGGTGGATGCCATCGGTGTCTATTCTGACCAGGTTTCCTTCACCCTGAGTGAAGATGCACGGGGATACGTGCTTACCGTAGAGGCAGATAAGGAATGGATTAATGCGGAAGACCGGGAATTCCCGGTGAACATCGACCCGACCCTTGCTGTGATTTCCGGTCAGGCTTTGCAGGATATCTACTCCGTGTACACCATGGAGGCAGCGCCCAATGACACGACGCTGGGCCGCCAGTGGCTGTATGTGGGGGCACAGCCCTACAGCACCTCCAATGATGGCCGCTACCGCATTTACATGCACTTCCAGAATATGCCCAGTATTCCCTCCGGTTCTGAAGTTGTTCATGCGGATCTGAGTCTGTATAAAACCGCATATACCCAGCGGTACTGTCCCCAGTTCCCCATTGGTGCCTATGAGGTTACCACGTCCCTGCCCAGCAGCTATACCAGCTACTATGACTGGTTCTCCAAGATGACCTGGCGGCGGGATCAGCCCTCCTACGATACCACCAACGCCATCGACTTCGCCTTCGGCAAAACCGGTCAGGAATACTTGCACTGGAACCTCACCGAACTGGTGAAAAAGTGGTACATCGAGGGCACCGACAATACCACCATCGCCCTGGCCATGATGAACGAGGATGAGATTGATACCTACTACTATTTTGCCTCTGCCACCTTCTATGCCTATGCCGGTTCCATCCCTCCCATTCTGACGGTCTCTTACCGCAACAACACCGGCATTGAGCCCTATTATACCTACAGAACCATGGGGGCAGGGGAGGCGGGTACTGCTTATGTGGCAGATGCCACCGGTCAGCTGAAGATTGCCAAGGAACTGGTCTCCTACGCTTCCAATACCAATCCCTTCTCTCTGAATCTGGTGTACAATTCCGACTACTTCTCCGGTTCTTCTGCAGATTACAACCCGCTGTCCCAGTTGGGATTGAGTATGTCGGTTGGCTCCGGGTGGACGCTGGACTGTGTGCAGAAGATCACAGCGGAGACCATTTCCGGTGTATCTTACCTGAAGTACGCGGATGGAGATGGGACAATCCACTATTTCTGCAAGGACAGTTCCAGGGATGCTGCCTACTACTATGACGAAGACGGACTTGGTCTGAAGATCAAGAATACCGGCACCAATGCCTATACCATGTCTGACGACAGGGGAAACGAATGGTACTTCACCGGAAGCTTCCTCACTTCTGCGAAGGACTCTGACGGCAACGCCTTCAACATCAACTACAGCAATGGAAAGATCACGTCCATTACCCAGGTCAATAATGGGCAGTACACCCTGACCATGGCCAGCTTTACTTACAGCGGTGATACGCTTACCAGTGTAACGGACGCGGCTGGAAATGTTTATCTTCTTGTGCATTCCGGAACAAAGCTCGTTGGAATTCAGCGCGGGAGCACCAAGCTTGCGGACTATTTCTATGAATACGGCGATTCCCGGGTGACGAGGATGGCTGACAGCGAGAGCGAATACGGAATCGATTTCAGCTACGGAAATGGGAAATTGTCCGGGTATGAGGAAGTAGTGCGGGAAACCAGCAGTCAGGCTGTGACTTACCATTACGGTCAGGCTGTCAACATTCTCCATCCCGCTCATAGCGAGACAGTGTACCAGGATTGCGGTGCGGATCGCATTTTCAGCAATAGTGACGACCTGTATACCCATTACCTGTTTGATTATGCAGGGCGAACGGTCAATGCCTATACCACTGACAACGACGGCAATATCCTGGGCGCATCCAATGCGCTCTACACGGATAACAGCGGCACAAGTAAGAAAAACAACCGGATGGAGCGCACGGCTACCATCGGCATTGCGGCTCAGCAGCTGCTGCGGAATCCCAGCGTGGAAACGCTTGGCAATGCCTGGACCACTTCCGCAGGCGTAAGTGTGTCCACTGAAAAGCCCCGCAGTGGTGCCAAGGGAATCAAAGGCACTGCCACCTCTGCTACAGACCTGATTGCCTATCATTTTTCCGAAGCTCTGGAATATGGAAAGACCTATACATTTTCCTGCTTCGTGAACACCTCCGCTGTCACCAGCTTCCCGGGGGACGGAATTTACCTTAGTGCGAACGATGGCTCCGGCAATCAATGGTCGGGTGAACCGATTCGCTATGCCACATCTTCCGCCATCGACGGCGGCTGGGTGAGAATCAGCCTGACCTTTACTGCCTGGTCTTACGATGTTCATACCCTTTTCCTGCGGGGTGAAGGTGTTATCGGCACCTTCTATGCGGATGATTTCCAACTGGAAAAGAGTGATGCACCCTCCACGTTTAACCTGGTGGAAAACGGCAGCATGGAAATGGTGAATCACGCCTGGGTTTTGGGCACCAACGCCAATTTCATCTCCGGCACCGGCATGGGTGTGGCCAATTCCAGCGGCAGTCTGCGAATCGTCGGTGACCCCGAGGAGAGCGGCACCAACGCCTACCAGGATATTATCCTGAATCTGCCCGCTTCCCAGACCTATGTGCTCTCCGGCTGGGCCAAGGCCAACGCTGTGCCGGACAGCCCGGAGGAACTGAACAGCCCGGATGACGTGACCAAGAAATGCGGCCTCAGAGCCACCATCTACTACACCGACGGCACCACCGAGGGCCACTATGTTCCTTTCAACTCCGACATCAGCAACCAGTGGCAGTTTACAAGCACCACCATTGTACCCAAGAAAACCAGCGGTACGGTGAACAAAATCCGGGTCACCCTGGCCTATGAGGGCAATGCCAATATGTGCTTCTTCGACAACATCTCCCTGCTGCGGGAGGTTGCCCAGACCATGCGCTATGATGCTGATGGCAATCTCGAATCCGTGACCACCTCTGGCCTGGCTGAGGATACCAACACCTATGCAAACGGCAACCTGATTCAGACGATTACAGGCGGAAACGGTACTTTCAACTATACCTACGATACCACCTATACCCATCGCCTGAAATCCGTTTCCAACGGGCAGATCACCCAGAGCATGGGCTATGACAGCACCGGCAACGTGACCTCCACCGCCCTGTCCGGCACTGGCGGCAAGAGCATCCAGTCTTCCGCCGCTTATACCGGCAGCGGCAACCGGGTTGCTTCCGTTACCGACGAGGCGGGCTCCAGTGTAAGCTATTCCTATGGTACCGCCGATTCTCAGATGCGCGGGCAGCCCACCTCTGTGACGACTCCCAACGGCACTATAACCACCTCCGCATATGATTCTTCCGGCAGAGTGACGCAGACTGGGGTTGCAAATACCGCAAGCTTGCAGTATACTTATGACAAGGGAAACCTGTCCTCCATCCAGCGGAACAATAACGGGAAGAGCCAGATCTACAGCTTCACCTACGACGGTTTTGGCAATATGCTCTCCGCTATGGTGGGCAACAGAATTCTTGCCAACAATATCTATGCCGATGGCAACGGCCAGCTGACCAAACAGACCTACGGCAACGGGGCAGAAGTCAGCTTCACCTACGACACCCTGGGCAGGAAAAAGACTGCGACCTATGCGGACGGCAGGATTCTTAGCTATGTGTACAACGGCGAAGGCCGACTCCACGGCCTGACGGAGACCAATGGCGGCAATGTCGTCCAGTATCTGTATACCTACGATTCCATTGGCCGCCTGATCCATAGTGAGAGGAAAGAGAACGGCAATTCCGTTCTGCGTACCAGCCAGAACTACAACGCCAATAACCAGCTCACCGGACAGGGCTGGCAGCTGGGCAGTACAGCCTATTCCGAGGGGTATACTTACAATTCTGCCGACGGCAGTCTGAATACCATGACCACCGGTGTGGGCAGTACCCTGACCATGGGCTACGATGGTCTGCGGCGGCTGACTTCCGTTACCGGC
>JBGVGH010000085.1:0-9544 GCA_045121575.1 Faecousia sp. | reverse complement strand
GTCGAAGAATCTCCGCCTTTCCCTATGAGATCCTTCGACTTCGCTAACGCTCCGCTCAGGATGACAACGGGGGCTGCTGCCTTGTCTGGGACTGCTGATTACGATACAGGTCGGCGGGGTCAAGACCCCGCCCTACATTTGTTATTACAAACATCCATACAAATTTCAATTTATCCGCATTGCGGATTACGAAAAGCCGACATAAAAAAGCAGGAAAGCCATCGGCTTTCCCGCTTTTTTGTTTACTTCAGCACTTTGCAGAACACCAGGATGGCAAGGACGATGCCGGCGGTGGCATACAGGGCCACCAGAGAGCCCAGAATGCTGAAGATGATGCCGATAATGGGCAGCTTTGCCAGCAGGCCGATGAGGGCACCCACCACGATGTCAATCACCAGATAAACCAGAATGGTGATGATCAGAGAGGCCACATCGCTCACCTTGAAGGCGCGGGGAAAATACTTTTTCAGCAGTTCCATTGTTTTCACCCCATTTTTTATTCTTTCATATCACAGGCGCTGAAGCTGTAAGGCAGCAGCTGCGCCAGTGTGACCGTTTCAAAACCGTCCTTATCCACCAGATAGATTTTGAAATCATCTCCGCAGAACTCCCGCATCACCTGGCGGCACACGCCGCAGGGGGGAAATTTGCCGGAAATGATGCCATCCTTGCCGCCGCAGACGGCGATGGCTTCAAAATCCCGGTGGCCGTCGTAGAGCGCCTTGAAAAAGGCGGTGCGCTCGGCACAGACCGTGGGGGTAAAGGACGCGTTTTCCAGATTGCAGCCCTGATACACCGTGCCGTCGCCGCACAGCAGGGCCGCGCCAACCTTGTAGCCGGAATAAGGGGCGTAGGCGTGGGTCATGGCCTCCTTGGCCAGTTCAATCAGTTGCTCGGGTTTCATATCATTTCCCTTTCCAATCACAGAATTTTATCCGCAAAACTCTGTCCCGGGGTGGATAGTTTCACATTCAGCAGTTCCGCCACGGTGGCGGCGATGTCCGCAAAGCTTGTGCGGGTGCCCAGAGAGCCGGGGCGCACCCGCTTGCCCAGCACCAGCAGGGGCACATATTCCCGGGTGTGGTCGGTGGTGGCGGTGTAGGCCGGGTCACAGCCGTGGTCGGCGGTAATCATCACCACATCCTCCTCCCCCAGCGTGGGCAGGAAGTCCCCCAGCCAGCGGTCAAACGCCGTCAGGGCATTGGCATAGCCATCCACATCCCGGCGGTGGCCGTAGAGCATATCAAAATCCACCAGATTCACAAAGCACAACCCCGTAAAGTCCTGCCCCGCAAAATCGGTTGTATGGGCCATGCCGTCCTCATTGCTCTGGTTATACACATATTCCGTCAGGCCCCGCCCGGCGAAAATATCGTGGATTTTTCCCACGCCGATGCTGTCCAGTCCTGCCGCCTTGACGGCGTCCAGCAGGGTTTCCCCCGCCGGTTCCAGAGAAAAGTCGTGACGGTTGGCGGTACGCCGGAAGCTGCCCGGCTGGCCCACAAAGGGGCGGGCAATCACCCGGCCCACGCCGTGCTTGCCCTGCAAAATCCGCCGGGCAATGCGGCAGTATTCATAAAGCTGCTCCGGCGGCACCACATCCTCGTGGGCGGCAATCTGGAAGACGGAGTCAGCAGAGGTGTAGACAATCAAATCCCCGGTGCGCATATGCTCGGCGCCATATTTTTCAATGACCGCCGTGCCGCTCCAGGGAGCATTTGCCAGCACGCCCCGGCCAGTGGCGGCCTTAAACGGCTCCAGCACCTCGTCGGGGAAGCCCTGGGGATAGGTGGGCAGCGGCTTTTCCGACACCAGGCCGGCGATTTCCCAATGGCCGATGGTGGTGTCCTTACCCATGGAGGCTTCCCGCAGCCGGGCGTAAGCGCCCAGAGGCTTTTCACACTTGGGCAGGCAGGAAACGCCGTCGATATTGCCCAGTCCCGCCGCAATCAGGTTGGGAATATGCAATTTTTCCGAGCGGGCGCAGGAGGCCAGGGTGTTGACCCCCACATCCCCGAAGGATTCGCTGTCCGGCATCGCGCCGATGCCGAAGGAATCCAGAACAATCAAAAATACGCGTTTCATCGAAACCTCCATTCTCGATAAAGTGGGATTTGGCGATTCTCCCGTTGTGGGGCGGGGTCTTGACCCCGCCGGTTGGTTCGCTCTTTTGCTACGCTAAAACATTTCGGTACTGCTCGGCGAGGCGGTGCGCCCGCAGGGAATTGGCGTATCCATGATTGCCGGTGGCAATCATACCATAATTTCCAGCCGGCAAAAACCTTTGATTTTTGACTGATGAGGGCAGTAGCAGTCTGGTTTTCTAGGATACGCTCCAGCGAATACGAAGCCGGGCAACCTCATCCGTCAGCCCTTCGGGCTGCCACCTTCCCCATAGGGGAAGGCTTTATGCCCACAAATCCCACTTTATCCCAATACAATCATTTCTCTTCCATGGCCACGGCCACATCCAGCGCCACCTTCATCATGGTGGTGAAGGCGTTCTGCCGCTCGGTGGCGGAGGTTTCCTCGCCGGTGAGGATGTGGTCGCTGATGGTGCAGATGCACAGGCCCCGCTTGCCGTAGCGGGCGGCGTTCATATACAGGGCCGCCGCTTCCATTTCCAGCGCCATGACACCCATCTTCTTCTGATTGTACAGGGTGTCCAGCCCGGCGGGAACCTCCTTGTGGTCGCCGTAGAACACATCGGAGGAATTCACATTGCCCACATGGTACCGGGCGCCGTTGTTTTCGGCGGCCTTGACCGCCTCAGTCAGCAGGGTAAAGTCCGCAATGGGGGCAAAGGTGCCGGGGAAATGGAACTGGCTGGCAAAGTTGGAATCGGTGCAGGCGCCCTGGGCAATCACCAGGTCATACAGGTGAATATTTTCCTGAATGGCGCCGGCGGAGCCCACCCGGATGATGTTCTCCACCCCGAAGAAATTGAACAGCTCGTGGGAATAGATGCCGATGGCAGGCATACCCATGCCGGAGGCCATCACGGACACCTTGACCCCCTTATACCAGCCGGTGTAGCCCTGAACGCCCCGGACATTGTTCACCAGCACCGGGTTTTCCAGAAAATTCTCCGCGATAAATTTGGCGCGCAGAGGGTCGCCGGGCATCAGCACCGTTTTGCCGAAGCCAATTTCATCCGCCACATTGATGTGGGGGGTAACAGCAAAGTCTGCCATAAAATTCTCCTTTCACGCATGAATTGCAGTTGATCAAGGTAAAGCATTGTAGGGCAAAGGCATGCCTTTGCCGATTGGTAGCAATGCTTAAATCGGTTGAAAAAACAGCTTAGCGGCGAGGGCATGCCCTCGCCCTACATTTCGGTGCTACAAACAACTCACCAAACTGCAATCTCTAATTTTGAATTATCAGTAGCTTCCGTCGTTTTCCAGGCCCTTGGCGATTTTCACGATGCGGGAGGTGCCCAGGCGGGAAGCGCCAAGCTGGATAAACTTTTCCGCATCTTCCAGGCTGGAAATGCCGCCGGCGGCCTTGATTTTCACATGGGGCGCCACATATTTGGCAAACAGCTCCACATCGGCAAAGGTGGCACCTGCCTTGGAAAAGCCGGTGGAGGTCTTGATATAATCTGCGCCGGAATCGCTGACGCACTTGCAAAGGGCGATTTTCTCCTCGTCCGTCAGCAGGCAGGTTTCGATGATGACTTTGAGCAGTCTGCCCTTGCAGGCGCGCTTGACGGCGGCGATTTCCTCCGTGATTTGCGCCCACTTGCCCTCCTTGGCCCAGCCGATGTTGATGACCATGTCCACCTCGTCGGCGCCATTGTCCACCGCGTCGGAGGCCATGAAGCACTTGCTGGCGGTGGTGTCATAGCCATTGGGGAAGCCGATGACGGTGCAGATGGGCAGGCGGCTGCCCACATATTCCTTTGCCTGCCGGACAAAGGAGGCGGGAATGCACACGGAAGCGGTGCCATAGTGGATGCCGTCATCACAGACGGCTTTGATTTCTGCCCAGGTGGCAGTTTGCGTCAGAAGCGTGTGGTCGCATTTTGCCAGAATTTCTTTCAGTTCCATCGTTTTCTTTCCTTTCCGGACGGTTTTAGTCCTGTCCATGAAGCTTTACAACCCGGTTTTCCCGGATAGAGTTTACATAACATCTATGGCACATGGCGATGTAGCGGTCATTGCCCCCCAGCACCACCTGAGCGCCCTGGGTGACCACATGGCCTTCTGCGTCGATACGGGCGTTGACGGTGGCCTTGGCGCCGCAGTCGCACATGGTCTTGATTTCCTCGATGGCGTCCGCCAGTTCCATCAGCCGCAGGGAGCCGGGGAACATTTTGGTCTGGAAATCGGTGCGCAGGCCGAAGCACAGCACCGGCACATTAAAATCATTGACAATGGCCCGCAGCTCGTCGATTTGCCGGGGCGTCAGAAACTGGCACTCATCCACGATGATGACATTACAGACACCCTTTTTCGTGCGGACAAACAAATCATAAATGTCCATGTCCGGGGTCATCACATCCACCTGTGCTTCCAGCCCGATGCGGCTGCGCAGTACCGTCACCCCGTCCCGGGTGTCGGCGCTGGGCTTCATCAGCCAGACCTGCAGGCCATTTTCCTCGTAATTGTATTTGGTAATCAGGGCCTGGGCCGTTTTGCTGGAGCCCATGGCACCATATTTGAAATAGAGTTTTGCCACTGTGCGGTCCTCCTGTGTTTATCACTTTATTATAATGGACTTCTTTCCATTTTGCAAGAAGAAAGTGGACGCCACCAAGCGTCCACTCAAATTATCGGTATCCGAATCAAATTCCGCCCAGGCGGATAAGCGAATAACTCCTAACTCCTAATTTTTAACAGCTTCCACCGGGCGCAGCCGCAGCACCGCAGCGGTGGCGTCGTCCGGCACCTCCAGGTTTCCCGCTTCCAGCAGCAGCGCTGCCAGGAAGCCCGCCGGCTGACTGTAATCTCCCTCCAGTGCCCCCACGGCGCTGTAACCATCCACCCCGTCGCTGAGCAGCACCAGGGGCGTTCCCTGCTGTAAAGAGAACCGGTCCACCGTTTCCTGGGTTTCGTCCAAAGACAGTCCCGGCGGCAGTCCCTCCCGGCCGATGCGCTCCGGCCCGGTTTCCGCCAGCAGCCAGGAGGGGGCCGCTCCCCATTTGTAAAGGGTGGCCCGTCCGGTCTGCAAATCCGCCTCCGCCAAATCCACCGTCACCGCCCCGGCGCTGCCCCGGAGCACGCACAGGCTGTTGAGGCTGCGCAGGGCATAACGGGCGGGAAAGCCCGCCACCAGCATCCGCCGCAGCATATTGCCCGCGGCGCGGGACTCAAAGGCCGCCCCCTCCCCGGTGCCCATGCCGTCGCACAGCAGCACATAATAGCGGTTTTCCGGCCCGGCAAACCAGAGACATTTGTCCCCGTTGACCGCTTCCTTGCCCCGGCTGCACACCGCCACCTCCGGCTGAAACTTCGGCTGGGGCATTTCTCCGCCCCGGGCAATGTGCTCTGCCGTGTCCTGCAAGTATTCCGCCAGAAAGCGGTACTGCTGCATCACTGCCGTGCGGTACTCCTGCTGCCGGTCCCGGTCGGCTTTCAGCAGGCGGAACTGGTCCTGACTGCGCTGCAATTCCAAAAACAACCTACCTTTTTTCTCGCACCCGGCGGGAATCTGCTCTGGGGTCAGGCCGTTTCCGTGGAGCAGCGACAGGGGGAGGTACGGAATCCGCAGCACCTCCGGGCAGTCCTGCCGGCAGGGGCAGTCGCCGCAGGCCCGGTCTGCCGCCCGGGCAATCAGCGCCCCCTCGTCCACGGGAAGCACCGCCGCCTCCTGCAAAAGCTGCTCCGCCTGGGCCAGCACGCCGGAAACCATTTCCAGCCGGTGCTGGGGCGTGCCGCTCTCGTTCCGACTTTTACCGGCCCCGAATGCATCGGGCAGCAGCAGTGACAGCGCCCCGCCCACCAGCAGGGCCGGCAGGGGCAGGAAGGAACGCTGTCCGCACAGGGCCATCACCACCAGATACACCGCCCCCGGCATCACCGGCCGGGCAAGCCGGGGAATCCAGGGCACCAGCCGAATCAGATACACCAGGCACAGCACCGCCGTCATGGGGACCGGGGTCAGCCCGGTCAAATCCAGGGCAAGTCCCACCATCGCCACTGCCGGAAAGGGCGATGCCACCGCCACCAGCGCCGCCGCAGCCGCGCCGGGATTCAAATAAGGCAGTCCGCCCATCTGGGCCAATGCCAGCACGCCGATGCCCATGGCCAGCCCGTCGGACACCGGCTCCCGCCGCTGCTGCACCAGCTGCGCCAAAGTAGCCGCTCCAAATGCCACAAAAATCCGCAGCAAGTACAGCGTAACCGCCGTCTGCTCCCCCTGCCAGACCTGAAAAATCACGCCGCTGACCGCCACAATCAGCGCCGCCAGCACCGAAACCAGCATGGGAATCAGCTTCTCCCGGCGGCGCAGCAGCATGCAAACCGGAAGCCCCGCCGCCAGCCAAATCAGTCCCTGCAATCCCCGCTGCCCCCAAAACAGCCAATATCCCAGCGCGCTGCCCAGGGCAAAGGGCATGGGCAGCCACCCCGGCAGCCCGGCGCACAGCACCCCCAGGCAAAATGGCTGGGGCAGCGGCCCAAAACTGGCCGCACTCAGGCAGAAACCGCCCAAAAAGCTCCCCGCCAAATACAGAAGCTGCCGGATTTGGGGATCCTCCAGCTGCCGCCGCAGATAATGCCAGCGGCGTCCCATCCGCGTTTTCATATGTATCACCTCTAAGCAAATCCTACCACGCGGATTCGGTTTTTTTCGTCGAAAGCTGTCCCTTGGGAAACTTTCTTGCATCAGCGCCCATTTGGGTGTATAATGAGGAAAAACACCTTTGGAGGAAACCCATGTCCAGAGAATTTGAACTGAAATATGCCGCCACGCCCCAAATTTTGGAGGCGGTGGCGCGGCAATGGGGCGGTTTTTCCGCCATTGCCATGGAAACCACCTATTTTGACACCCCGGCGCGCACCCTTTCCACCCGGAAAATGACCCTGCGGCTGCGCCGGGAGAATGGCGTCAGCATCTGCACCCTGAAAACGCCCCTGCCCGACGGCAGCCGGGGCGAGTGGGAATGCGAAAGTGCGGACATTCACAGCGGCATCGCCGCCCTGCTTTCCATGGGCGCCCCCGACCTGCTGCGGACGCTGGGGCCGGTGGAGGCGGTTTGCGGCGCCCGGTTCACCCGGCGGTGCCGTTTGCTTCCCACTGCCGACGGCACGGCGGAGCTGGCGCTGGACGAAGGCGTGCTGTCCGGCGGCGGCCGGGAGCAGCCCCTGTGCGAACTGGAGCTGGAACTGAAATCCGGCTCCCAGGAAGCGGCCGTGGCGCTGGCAGAAGAGCTTGCCGCCCGGTACAGCCTCCGGGAAGAACCCAAAAGCAAATTCCGCCGGGCCATGGATTTGGCAGAGGGAGAATAATATGGCTTATTTTGGAAATTTAACGGAAAAATACGATAAATTCGTAATTTTTGACACAGAAACCACCGGCCTGGACTTCCGCCGGGACGAAATCATTGAATTTTCCGCCGTGGTGCTGGAAACCCAAAACGGCGAAGCGGTGATTCGGCAGGAATACGACACCCTGGTGTCCCTCACCCCCGGAAACCGGGTGCCGCCCAACATTCAGCAGCTTACCGGCATCTCCACGGAGGACATTCTCGCCCGGGGCATTTCCAAGGAGCAGGTCTGCCGGGATATTGGGGAAATGTTCGCAGGCAATACCCTGCTGCTGGCCTATAACGCCCATTTTGACCTGAGCTTTCTGTTTTACTTACTGAGCCGCAGCGGCGACCTTTCCGCCCTCAAGGGCAAGGACAAGCTGGATTTGCTCACCGTCTATAAAGACCGCCGTCCCTATCCCCACAAGCTGTGCAACGCCATTGAGGCCTACAATCTCTCCGGGCAGGTGGTCAATTCCCACCGGGCCATCGACGATGTGCTGGCCACCGTGGCGGTGATGGAGGCCATGGGCCGGGAAAAGGACGATTTGGCCCGCTATCTGAACCTCTTCGGCTACAATCCCAAATACGGCATCAGCGGCAAGCCCATCGGCTCCGTGACTTATAAGCCCCAGCCCTATAACCCCACAGCACCGCTGTACGAGTGAGGAATTAGGAGTTAGGAATGAGGAGTTGACAGTGGTCAGTTGTCAGTAGGGGCTGCATACATGCCGCCCACCCCGATAAATTGGGGTTTGGCGATTTGTTCCCATCATCCTATTGTAGGGTGGGGTCTTGACCCCACCGCTCAAGAGCAAACAGGTATGTCATTTAAGAGCGAGCCGAAGGCGAGTCGAAGAATCTCACCTTTCCCCACGAGATCCTTCGACTTCGCTGACGCTCCGCTCAGGATGACAATAGAGGGTAGGTTTCCGGTAGACTGCGAGGGCATGCCCTCGCCCTACATTTCATTTTTCTAAATAGCTCGACAAACTCCAATTTGTTGCTCCGGGGCGGGATATTGGGGGAAAATGCCGGGGCAATCTTCCGGCAATATGCTGCATATTTTCTTTTTCCTTTGGAAAAAATGGAAAATTACCGGATAAAATCGGAAAATCATTTGCTTTTTTCGTATCGATATGCTACACTATATGGGCATTCTGAGAGAATATGGAAAAATCCGGCGCGGCTGATGCCTGCACCGGTTGAAAGGAGTTAGATACCAATGCACAAGTATGTCTATTTGTTCACCGAAGGCAACGGCAATATGCGGGAGCTGCTGGGTGGCAAGGGCGCCAACCTGGCTGAAATGACCAACATCGGCCTGCCCGTTCCCCAGGGCTTCACCATCTCCACCGAGGCCTGTACCAAGTATTATGAGGACGGCCGTGTGATTTCCGACGAAATCCAGGCCCAGATCATGGAGTATGTGGAAAAGCTGGAGAATATCACCGGCAAGAAGTTCGGCGATCTGGAGAATCCCCTGCTGGTTTCCGTCCGCTCCGGCGCCCGGGCCTCCATGCCCGGCATGATGGACACCATTCTGAACCTGGGTCTGAATGAGCAGGTTGTGGAGGTCATGGCTGCCAAGTCCGGCAACCCCCGCTGGGCCTACGACTGCTACCGCCGCTTCATCCAGATGTATTCCGATGTGGTTATGGAAGTGGGCAAGAAGTATTTCGAGGCCCTCATCGACGAGATGAAGGAGCGCAAGGGCGTGAAGCAGGATGTGGAGCTGACCGCCGAGGATTTGAAGGAACTGGCGGGTCTGTTCAAGGCCGAGTACAAGTCCAAAATTGGCACCGACTTCCCCTCCGACCCCAAGGAGCAGCTCATGGGCGCCATCAAGGCGGTTTTCCGCTCCTGGGACAACCCCCGCGCCAATGTCTACCGTCGTGACAACGACATCCCCTACTCCTGGGGCACTGCCGTCAATGTCCAGTCCATGGCCTTCGGCAATATGGGTGATGACTGCGGTACGGGCGTCGCTTTCACCCGTGACCCCGCCACCGGCGAGAAGAAGCTGATGGGCGAGTTCCTGACCAACGCCCAGGGCGAAGATGTGGTGGC
>JBGVGH010000084.1:0-3250 GCA_045121575.1 Faecousia sp. | reverse complement strand
TTTGTTTTACAGAATATCCACGTGATAAGATCCGGTTTGGATCTTATACCAGTAGCGAATGGCGCCTGCGGCCTTCAGCTGGGCGAGGTAGGCTTCGATCTGGGCCGCCGTCTTCCCGGGGGCGGAGAAGTCGAAGGCCTTGCCCTGGACGTGCCGGGAGTTGCTGGCGGAGCCGCTGAGGCTGTCGTTGTAGGCCTGGCAGCGCACCCCGGAACCGCCGGAATGGCCGTCAGGCGGGACGATGATGACCGGGACGCCGAAGTCCCCGCGCATCTTGTCCGCGATCCTGACGAGGGCCTCTTCCGGTTCTACCGGGAAGCCGCCGCATTTGCCGCAGGGGCATCGGAATTCCTCCCGGGTGAAATACTTGATCTCGTCCCAGAAGGTGCCGGTAATGGCGTCCTGAGCCTGCTGAGGGGCTTCCCCGCTGGCGATGACTTCCCGGACGCGCTGGGCCGTGGCGTCGCCGAAGTCGCCGTCCACGGTCAGCTGGTAGTCCCGCTGAAAAGCTTCCGTGGCCTGCCGGGAAAGTTCGCCCCAGATGCCGTCCACGGTGCCGGTGTAATAGCCCAGATAGGCAAGTAAGTGCTGTTTCTGTTTGGTGGTCATGGCCCTTTACACCTCCACCAATTCCCAGCCGTCGGGATACTGCTCAGGTGTCCAGACGTTGCCCATGATTTTGGATGCGTACAGCGTATCGCCCCACCAGCCCTGTTCGCCGGTGTCGAAGGCCGAACCGAGGCTCATGCGCTCCGGGATGATGCGGATGCCGTCTTTGTAGCCGTCGTCCTCCCAGAGGGTGGGGGCGTTGTCGGGGTTGTGCTCCGCCCTGTCCCACAGGTCTACGGCGGCCCGCTTGATGGTGCCGTTCCAGTTGATCCGGGTGCCAACGGCGACCAGAGAACCGTCCTCCTTCAGGGTGGGCAGGTTCTTCAGCTCCATGGCGATGCGGACCTTCTTCGCCATCTCCGCCACGGGCGGGTAAATGCCGGGCTGCTTGCCGCCGTCGTAGGTGTAATAGTAAAGCTGTTTCACGTCGCTCATTCCGTTACCTCCGTTGCTGTGATGGTGCCGTCATCGCCCACGGCGATGGAGAATTTCTTGCCGCCGGGAGAAGTCAGGATGATGGATTCGTCGCCGTTCTGGACTGCGGATTCCGGGAGATACTTGGCATCCATAGGCTTAGTGACCATGGCCGTCTGTGAGAAGCCGGAAAAACCGTTGATGGTAATGCGGGATACGTATACCGTATCATTGAAGATAAAATATACTCCCGCCGGAACACCGTTGTACTCACTCGGAAGGGACTCAACAAACGGAATGGCAACTTCGGCATCGGGATGAGTGATATAACAACCAAATTCGGCTTCAACTACTTTTCCGACAAATTCCGAAACATTGCCGTCGGCATCAGTCATTTGGATCGTGACACCCTGCTCGCAATCTGTTGCCTCAAAAGCATCATCAGATATCTTGCAGTAATCAATATCGTCGTCTTGCACTTCCCGCCCTGTGGTATCACCATCCCACTCAAGGGTATTGCTGGGTACAGTTTCTTCGTAGTCACCGAATCGCAGGGCCTCGGGGAGGTGTTTGGTTTTGATGACCTTAACCGCAACTTCTCCTTCTCCGACAAAATCAAAGCCCGGGACGGTGAGGGAAGAAGTAAACGCCTCGCCTGTATTGTAGAGATAAATTCCCGCTTCCGGGAAGGTAAAACCCATGTATGCCGCTCCAGCAGTTGAGACGGACGCGAACAATCCTTCAGTGCCTAAGATAACGCCTTCTCCGATAAGCAGGTTGTCGTATGCAATTGTAACCTTAGCACCCTCGCTAGTCATAACTGTCGCACCGTTCGCAAGATCGTCGGCAGTGAGTATTTGGTCAGAAACCTTATAAAGACCACCGATATCAGCACTAACAAGCCCGGTCGTATCTCCATCCCAGGTCAAGGTGTCGCTGTAGACTTCCGCTGTCTCCGTCACAGTTTCGAAATACCCATCAGCCGCTGAGACTGAAGATTCAGGAAATGCATACGGAGGAATGGACAAGGCCGAAACGAATATTGTGCTCGCATCCGTTCCACTTGGCAGAGCGGAGTTCGCCCAGAAATACACACCTTTTTTTAGACTCACGCCGCCGAACATAGTATCGTTCGGAAGGATCAGCACATGGCCTTCTATCGTTCCCACGCCCTCAGCGGATATAACCAAAACAGCAATCTGACCAATGGCCATGCCGGAATAGGTAAATCCAAGGAGTACTTCTGCCTCCTTTTCTCCAGATTCAGGAACAAGCTCCGCCCACCATGCAGGGACTTCTTCCGAGACCCGGACAAATGCCTGTAAGACGCTGCTGTCACTCGTTGTTTCCAGATATTCCTTGTCCCCGATTACGCCATCCCATTTCAGAGAACCAGGCATGGCCACGGAAGCATTATACACAGCCAAGGTAACGACTTCGTCCATCCCGGCAAGCTTATTCCCCACAACAGCCGCATCTGCCGCCGCGCCGCTGACGGCCAGGGTGTCATCCACCACGACATTCGAAGCCCCAATGTTCGTCCGGGCCTGAGCCTGCTGATCCTCCGTAAGATCCTGCTCTGTGTAAAGGACCGCGCCCTCTGTGGTACCGCCTCCGCCTGTGACATCGACGTTTCCCGTTTCATCCGGGCCAACGCCGTTGACCGTCTTGACGCAGGAATTCAGCTTTCCGATGAAGGTATTCAGCAGATCATATAACTTGCCCACAGCAAGTCACCTCCTTTACTGGATCGCCGCTGCCAGGGTCTCGATCTCGGTGTCGGACAGGTCAGGCTTACCGGCCACGGCGGTGGTCAGAGCATCGATCAGGCCCTTCAGCGCCACGCCCTGGGCGGCGGACAGGGGCCTCTCGGCGTCGTTGGTCACCAGGTCGTTCACGATGTCCGCAACGCTGACCTTGGCAGTGGTGATGGATTCGATCAGGTCCTTGTTGGCCTTGATATAGGCCACGACCTCAGACATCTGGTCCAGGGTCTCGTCATCACTGTCCGCCAGGGCGTTCAGTCTGGCAGCCATCTCGGAGATCAGCTCCCGGATGTCGGCGTGGGCGGCGGCGTTGGTATTATGGGCGGACACAACGGAAGCGGCAGTGCCGGCAGGGTCCGCGCCCACCTGCTCCGCCGTCTGGTTGGGCGGGGTGTAGTCGGCGGACATGGCGTTGATATTGGCCCGGGCCTGGGTCTTCTGGTCCTCTGTCAGTACCTGGG
>JBGVGH010000083.1:0-1586 GCA_045121575.1 Faecousia sp. | reverse complement strand
GGCATCAGGCCCCCGTTGTCATCCTGAGCGGAGCGTTAGCGAAGTCGAAGGATCTCATAGGGAAAGACGGAGATTCTTCGACTCACTTCGTTCGCTCAGAATGACAGACTTTTTAGCCCTGAGCGGTGGGGTCAAGACCCCACCCTACAATGGGCTTAATAGAAACAGCCCGACAAATTCCAATTTAACGGCCTGCGGGCGGATGATATCCGCCCCTACGAATTTAATTTGTAATTCCTAACTCCTCATTCCTAACTCCTCATTCCTAACTCCTCATTCCTAACTCCTCATTCCTAACTCCTAACTTCCACTGTAATTTTGCCGAAATGCGGTTTTGGGCAGTATAAATTCCCTTCTTTTACAGATACTAGGCTCGTAACTTGTAAAATAAGGGGATAAAAGATATATGAAAGCAACTGGTATTGTAAGACGGGTGGACGATTTGGGCCGCATTGTCATTCCCAAGGAAATTCGCCGGACGCTCCGCATCCGGGAGGGTGACCCGCTGGAAATTTACACGGAGAAGGACGGGGGCGTGATTTTCCGCAAATATTCCCCCATGGGGGATTTGCTGCCCTTTGCCGCGCAGATGTGCGAGGCCATCGGGGCCAACACCGGCCACATTGCCGCCGTGTCCGACCGGGACAGCATCATTGCCATCTCCGGCGCGCCCCGGCGGGAACTGGTGGACAAGCCCAATTCCCCCGGGCTGGAAAGGCTGATGGAACAGCGGAAAAACTACCGCTACACCCAGGACGACAGCCTGATTCGGGCCACGGAGGATTGCGACAAGTACCATCTGGCGGTGGCGGCCCCCATTTTGTCCCAGGGGGATTTGATGGGCTGCGTCATGCTGCTGATGGCCGATGACCGCACGCCTTTGCCGGAGGAGGAGCAGAAGCTGGTGCAAACCGTGGCAGGCTTTTTGGGCAAACAGATGGAGTCCTGAAAGCACAGCAAATTGGAGTTTATCGAGCAGTTTTTACTTTCCCGCCGCCCGGCGGCATCATTCCAACCGCTTTGAAATTAGAAACGCCCTGCCGGGGGCGGTACTTTCTTGTGCAGACAAGAAAGTACCCAAAGAATCTGCCCAAGGGGCGCTTCGCAAAGGCGCCCCCTTGGGAATCCCCAGCCGCCACGCCATCCAGCGTCCAAAAATGTTCCGATTTTTGAACGCTTACCAAGCAAAAACCTGAAAGTTATCACTTGGTAGACCTCAAAAAATCGGAACATTTTTTGAGGTCGGACGGTCTGCGGCGGAAAGGGTACATAGGGGAGGGCGCTTTTTCGTAGCGCCTCCCCTATGCCGCATTCTTTTGGTACTTTTCTTGGCGGGACAAGAAAAGTACGAACGCTTCCCCGATAAACTCCAATTTATCCGGCAGCGGGCGACCACAGGTCGCCCTTACAGATATAATTTCTAACTCCTAATTCCTAACTCCTAATTCCTAACTCCTCATTCCTAATTCCAACGAAAAAGGGGGCGCGCCTGGTGGCACGCCCCGGTTTTTACTTGGACTGCTCCTGATTGCGGCGCTTCATCAGCTCCCGCATCCGCAGGCCGTGGTCCAGCTCCCGCTTGCGGA
>JBGVGH010000082.1:0-4009 GCA_045121575.1 Faecousia sp. | reverse complement strand
CGGCGGGGGCGGTTTTCACGGCTGCGGCGTTCTTCTTTCATGGTGGCTACACACCAAAAAAACATTATTTTGTTTTTATAGCAGATTTTTTCCCCCACCTCAACCAAAAAATTGAGAATTTCATTTAACTTTTGGCAGTAGGGCGAGGGCATGCCCTCGCCGACCCGTATCAAAAAATACCAAACCTCATATCATTGTAAATCGGCATCATGTTTGCCATAGAGGCATCCATCCTCGGTTGCCCGAAACCTCTGTACCTCCGTGATTGGTATCCCTATAATGCCGATGAAGATGATGCAACAGATGATAATGAGAGCTTTTCAAAGCCAATCGGCGAGGGCATGCCCTCGCCCTACAAGTGGTTGCTTCAAATTGTTTGCACCCTATTTTCCATTTTGGGGTAAATTCCCCGGTAATTAACAGAAAGTTTACCCTCTGGACGGGAAACTTTCATTGCCAGCGGGTAAAAAATATGTTATGATAAGAAGCAAGAATTAAAAATAAGGAGGCGCATCTTCGTGGATCCAAATTCCAACAATGCTCCCAAGAACAATCCGCCCGACGGAAAGAAGCCGAAAAGCCGCATTTTTACCATGCTGATGATTGCCATTGCCCTGGTGCTGATTGTCACCGGCATTTACAATCAAATCAATGCCGGACAGTACCGGGAAACCAACTACACCGATTTTCTGGCGGAGTTGGAAGCGGGAAACCTGAAAGAAGTGGAATTTCATTCCGACCGGGTCTATTATCTGACCAAAACCGAGGCAAGCAAACCTGCCTCGGAGCAGAAAGCCTGCTACACCGGCCTGCCCAATGGAGATGTGATGTCGCTGATTGACCGGATTCGGGCGGAAAGCCCGGATGTGGAGGTGAAAGAGGCCATCGTGGAGGACAATTCCTTCATTATGATGATTCTCTCCTACGCCCTGATGATTGGCGCGCTGATGCTGGTGATGAACCTGATTACCCGCCGCATGGGCGCCGCCAACGGCATGGGGGACAACAAGGCCAAGGTCTATATGGAAAAGCAGACCGGCGTTACCTTTGCGGATGTGGCCGGTCAGGACGAGGCCAAGGAAAGTTTGCAGGAAATCATCGATTTCCTCCACAATCCCCAGAAATACACGGAAATCGGCGCGAAACTGCCCAAGGGCGCGCTGTTGGTAGGTTCTCCCGGCACCGGCAAGACCCTGCTCGCCAAGGCCGTGGCGGGCGAAGCCAATGTGCCGTTTTTCTCCATTTCCGGCTCGGATTTTGAAGAAATGTTTGTGGGCGTGGGTGCCAGCCGTGTCCGCAGCCTGTTCCAGCAGGCGGCAAAGGTGGCGCCCTGCATCATTTTCATCGACGAAATCGACGCCGTGGGCCACAAGCGGGATTCCCGCCTGGGCTACAACGACCAGACCCTGAACCAGCTGCTGGGCGAGTTTGACGGCTTTGATTCCAACAAGGGCATCGTCTGCCTTGCCGCCACCAACCGTCCGGAAATTCTGGACAAGGCCCTGCTGCGGCCCGGCCGCTTTGACCGGCGCATCGTGGTGGACCGTCCCAACCACCAGGGCCGTCTGGACACCCTGAAGGTGCATACCCGGAAAATCAAGCTGGCGGAAGATGTGGATTTGAAGAAGATTGCCCAGGCCACCGCCGGTGCGGTGGGCGCAGACCTTGCCAACCTGGTAAACGAAGCCGCCCTGCGGGCGGTGCGCATGGGCCGTAAGGCGGTGAACCAGGAGGATTTGCTGGTGAGCTTTGAAACCGTGATTGCCGGCACCGAGAAGAAGAACACCGTGCTTTCCGACACAGAAAAGCGGATGGTTGCCTATCACGAGGTGGGTCACGCCCTGGTTTCCGCCCTGGAAAAGCACGATACCCCGGTGAGCAAAATCACCATCGTCCCCCACACCGAAGGCTCTCTGGGCTATACCCTGTATCTGCCGGAGGAGGAGAAGTACCTCTCCACCCGAGAGGAGCTGCTGGCCCAGCTGAAGGGACTGCTGGGCGGCCGGGCCGCGGAGGAACTGGTGTTCGGCACCATGACCACCGGTGCCGCCAACGACATTCAGCGGGCCACCGCGCTGGCCAAGAATATGGTGGCGCTCTACGGCATGAGTTCCGAGCTGGGCCTGATGGCCCCGGCGGTGATTCAGAACCAGTATCTGGATGGCCAGGCCCACATGGACTGCTCCGACAAGACCGCCGCCCAGGTGGACGAAGCGGTGAAGGACCTGCTGAACCGTTGCTACGGCCAGGCGCGACAGGCGCTGGAGGAAAACCGGGCGCTGCTGGACGAGATTGCCGCCTACCTGCTGGTGAAGGAAACCATCACCGGCGAGGAGCTGATGGACTTTGTGAACAAGGCTGCCGCCCCTGCCCAAATCCCGGAGGAGAGCCGGGAAGAAAACGGGGAAGCCTGAGCAGAGCCTGTAAAGAAATTGTAAAAAAGGTCGGATTTTGCCGGGAAACCGGCTCATCCGGCCTTTTTTTGACCAAAGGAGGGGGCAGGGCGGCTTGACAGCAGGGGGTATCCGTGCTATAATGGGCGAAAACATTGAAAAAGGAAGGTGATATGCTCCATGGACAGTTGCGACGGTAATAGTAGCCCTTATCATTTGATTTTGTTTGTTGACGGCATACCTGCGCCCTTTTCCCGGGAATAGGTGTGTTTTTTTGTACCCTTTTTTCATAATTCAAACAATGTCAAATCTATAAGGAGATAAAGAAATGATTACCGAACACATACCCAGTTTGCTGGCCATGATCTTCTGCGTTATCATGTCCGCTTACTTCAGCGCTACCGAAACCGCCTTTTCTTCCCTGAACAAAACCCGCCTGAAGGCCATGGCGGAAAAGGGAAACCGCCGGGCGGAGCTGGCTCTCAGCCTTTCCGAGCGCTATGATAAGATGCTTTCCACCATTTTGATTGGTAATAATATTGTAAATATCGCCCTGTCCTCCATCGCCACGCTGCTGTTTGTGGACATTATGAAGGACGCGGACACGGCCGCCGCCGTTTCCACCGTGGTCATCACCGTGGTGGTGCTGATTTTCGGCGAAATCACCCCCAAGAGCGTGGCAAAGGATATGCCGGAGAAGTTCGCCATGTTCTCCGCACCGCTGCTGAATGTGCTGATGGTGCTGCTGACCCCGCTGAATTTCCTCTTCTCCCTGTGGAAGAAGCTGGTGAGCAAAATCTTCAAAAACGACGCCGACAGCAAAATGTCCCAGGAGGAACTGCTGCTGCTGGTGGAGGAAGTGCAGCAGGAGGGCAGCATCGACGAAACCGAGGGCGAGCTGCTGCGCAACGCCATCGAGTTCCGGGACCAGGTGGCTGAGGACATTCTCACCCACCGCACCGACCTGGAGGCCGTCAGCGTGGACGCGGACAAGGCCGATGTGGCAAAGGTCTTTACCCAGTCCCGGTTCTCCCGGCTGCTGGTGTATGAGGACACCATCGACAATATCGTGGGCGTCATCAACCTGAAGGATTTCTATGTGGACAGCGGCATCACCGATAAGTCCATCCGGGAAATCATGACCGACCCCATTTTCATCCACCCCTCCGAAAAGATTCGGGATCTATTGCACTATCTGCAGGAGAACAAGGCCCACATCGCCGTGGTGGTGGACGAATACGGCGGCACCCAGGGCATTGTCACCATGGAAGACATCCTGGAGGAGCTGGTGGGCGAAATCTGGGATGAGCACGACGAGGTGCAGGAAACCTTCCAGCAGATGGATGAGCATACTTACCGGGTTGACTGCATGGTGAACCTGTCGGAGTTCCAGGATTTCTTCGATGTGGAGTTTGAGTCCGAGAGCGTTTCCCTGGGCGGCTGGATTACCGAGCAGCTGGGGGGCATTCCCGATGTGGGTGACCACTTCACCTTTGAGAATCTGAAAGTCACCGTCGCGGAGCTGGATGCCCACCGGGTGTCGTACGCCACCGTGGTGGTGCAGGAACCGGAACCGGAAGAAGAATAAACGCGTCGGGGGGCTGCGGAAGCAGTTG
>JBGVGH010000081.1:0-13036 GCA_045121575.1 Faecousia sp. | reverse complement strand
GTGGAATTTGACGGCTATGTGACCCTCAACGGGCAGCTGGTGCTGGACCGGCAGGAGCGGGTGCTGTACGGAAATCCCCTGCCGGAGCCGGTTCGCCGGGAAATTGCCGCCATTTTTACGGAAAACCGCTTTCCGCTGCTGCTGATGGAGGAGCGGAAGGTGTATATCAATTTCATTGATGCGCTGGTGGAGCAGGTGCAGGCCCGGATTTCTTCGCCCCTGCCCCGGGTGGACAGCTACGGCGGCGGGCCTGTTTATCAGGCGTCGGTGTACCTGAAAGGGGACGAGGAAGCCCGGCTGAAAGCGTGCCTGCCCGCAGGGGCCAGAACGGTGCGGTGGAACGACGGCGGCGTGGATGTGATTCCCGCCACCGGCGGCAAGGCGGAGGGCATGAAGCATCTGATGGCCCACTTTGGCCTGTCCCGGCAGGAGATTGTGGCCTTCGGGGACGGGAACAATGACACGGATATGCTCACCTTTGCCGGCATCGGCGTGGCCATGGGCAACGGCGCTGCCTGCGCCAAAGCGGCGGCGGATTTCGTCACCGCGGACATTGATGACGACGGTGTAGAAAAAGCGCTCCGAAATTTGATGATTTTGTGAAAAGAACCACCTTTGTTAGAAATTGTCAAAAAATTCGATGACCTGAACAAATTCTGGTCAAAAAAACTGTAAGATAAGACGAAAACCCGCAAACGCACCTTTTTTTCGTTGACAAAGGGTGCGTTTGTTGGTATTCTAGACACAGTTAAAAGTGCGTCTTTATGCCCCTGCGGCAACAAAACGCATGGGAAAGAAGGTATTTTATGAGTTTTTTCAAAAAACTGTTTGGTAAGAACACGGACGGGCTGTGCGCTCCCGTGGCAGGCCGGGTCGTGCCGGTGACGGAAGTGCCGGACCCCACCTTTGCCGAGGGAATGCTGGGGCAGGGCATCGCCATTGTGCCCTCTGAGGGCAAGGTCTATGCCCCCTGTGACGCCACGGTGGACATGATGTTCGAAACCGGCCACGCCGTCAGCCTGGTGGCGGACAACGGCGCGGAAATCCTGATTCACATCGGTTTGGAAACCGTCAGCCTGAAGGGTGAGCATTTCACCGTCCACGCCGCCAACGGCGACAAGGTGAAAAAGGGCGATTTGCTGATGGAGTTTGACCTGGAGGCCATTGCCGCCAAGGGCTTCAACACCATCACCCCCATGCTGGTGTGCAACAGCGCCGATTACGGCACCTTCCAGACCCATGTGGGCACGGATGTCACCAACGACGATGTGGTGATTGAGCTGGCAAAATAAGGAGGGACTATGAAGCAAGGTTGTGGTTTGCCGGTTTTTCCCGGCGTAGCCATTGGCAGTGCCGTGGTCTATCGCAAGTCCCAGCGGAATCTGCCTGTTTCCAGCGGCGACGCTGCCGTGGAAAAGGCCAAGTTCGACGCCGCCCTGGAAACCGCCCGCCAGCAGCTGACGGAGCTGTTTGAAAAGGCAAAGGTGGAAATCGGCGAGGAACAGGCTGCCATCATCGAGGTGCAGCTTCTGATGCTGGACGACCTGGATTATCTGGAGGCGGTGGAGGCGTCCATTGCCGGCGGCACGGCGGCCGCACTGGCGGCGCTGGACTGCGGCGAGGAATTTGCCCAGATTTTTGCCGCCATGGATGACGAGTACATGAAAGCCCGCTCGGCCGACATTCGGGATATGTCCCATCGGCTGTATGACATTCTCTGCGGCAATACCGGCTTCCGGCTGCCGGAGGGGTCTTTCCTGCTGGTGGCGGAGGATTTGGCCCCCAGCGAAACCATCCAGCTCCCCCGGGAGCGGATTCTGGCCTTTTTGACCCGGCAGGGTTCTTCTTCCAGCCATACCGCCATTCTGGCCCGCACCCTGGGCATTCCGTCCCTGGTGCAGGCGGATATTCCGCTGGATGTGGCGGAAAACTGCCAGACACTGATTGTAGATGGCTTTACCGGCAATTGGTACGCTGACCCTGATGAAGAAACCATGGCGGCGATGACCAGAAAGCAGGCCGAGGCCGCCGCCGGCCGGCAGGCGCTGGAAGCCTTCCGGGGCAGAGAGAGTGTGACAAAATCCGGCAGAAAAATGCTGCTGTGCGCCAATATCGGCTCCCCGGAGGATGCCGAGGCCGCCATTGCCGCCGATGCCGAGGGCGTGGGCCTGATGCGCAGCGAGTTTCTGTACCTGGGGCGGGACAACCTGCCTTCCGAGGAGGAGCTGTTCCAGGCTTATAAAAAGGTGGCCCAGATTATGGGCAGCCGTCCTGTGGTGATTCGCACCCTGGACATTGGCGCTGACAAGCAGGTTTCCTACATGGGCCTGGAGCAGGAGGAGAATCCGGCGCTGGGCCTGCGGGGTCTGCGCATCTGCCTGACCAGAGAGGAGATTTTCCGTCCCCAGCTGCGGGCCATTTACCGGGCCAGCGCCTACGGGAACCTGAGCATCATGTTCCCCATGGTGGCTTCCCTCTGGGAGCTGAAAGCGGCCAAGGCCCTGTGCTACCGCGTCCGGCAGGAGCTGGAAGCGGAGGGCGTGGAAACGAAGGAAGTGCCCATCGGTGTCATGGTGGAAACCCCTGCCGCCGCCGTCATGGCTCATGAGCTGGCGAAAGAGGCTGCCTTCTTCTCCGTGGGCACCAATGACCTGACCCAGTACACCCTGGCGGTGGACCGGCAGAACGCCAAGCTGGATAAGTTCTACGACCCCTACCATCCCGCGCTGCTGGCGCTGCTGGCCCACATTGCCAAATCTGCCAACGAGGCGGGAATCTGGGCCGGTATCTGCGGCGAACTGGGCGCGGATCCCCGCATGACGGAAACCTTCCTGAAAATGGGATTCAGCGAGCTGAGCATGGCCCCCGGCCGCATTCTGGAAATTCGCAAGCTCGTATGTGAAAGTGAGGTATAACCAATGAAAGAATTTAAGCATGTGATTCAGGACCCCCTGGGCCTGCACGCCCGTCCCGCCGGTATGCTGGTGAAAGCCTGCGCCGGTTACGCTTCCAGCGTCACCGTCACCGCCCCCACCGGCAAGGCAGACGCCAAGCGGCTGATGGCGGTGATGCGCCTGGCTGCCAAGCAGGGCATGGAACTGACCGTTACTGTGGACGGCGCGGACGAGGATAAGGCCGCTTCCGAGCTGCAGGCCTTCCTGCAGGAAAACCTGTAAGGGGATTTCATTTGTCATCAAGCCCCGAAAGCTTTGGCAGACGGGCTTTTTGAAAGACAAGTCATCTTTGGCTGTTGTGGGCCAGCAGCCTGGGAAGATGACCTGTGAGGAAATGAGAGAATTTTTTAAGGAGGATATTTTTGTATGATGAAAAAACTGCAAAAGCTGGGTAGCGCTCTGATGCTGCCTGTTGCTGCGCTGCCCATCTGTGGTATCCTGATGGGCCTGGGCTATGCTCTGGCTCCCGCCGCTATGGGTGCTGACGGTGCAAATGCGGGCATTGCCTACTCCATCGGCCTGTTCCTGATCAAGGCCGGCGGCGCTCTGATTGATAACATGGCCATCCTGTTTGCCGTTGGTGTCGGCGTGGGTCTGGCAAAGGAAAACAACGGCACTGCCGGTCTGGCAGCCCTGGTTTCCTGGCTGATGATGACCACGCTGGTCAGCTCTGCTCCTGATATCATTCCCGCTCTGGGCGAGAATGAGACCTGGGTGCTGGCTTACTCCAAGATTGCCAACCCCTTTACCGGCATTCTGGCCGGTATCATCGGTGGCCTGTGCTACAACAAGTTTAAGGACACCAAGCTGCCCGATGTGCTGGCCTTCTTCTCCGGCAAGCGCTCCGTGGCCATTGTGACCGGTGTTGTTTCCATCATCGTGTCCCTGGTTCTGTTCCTGGTTTGGCCTGTCCTGTTCAGCGGCCTGGTTGCCATCGGTAACTTCATCGCCGGTCTGGGCGCTGTGGGTGCCGGTATCTACGCTTTCCTGAACCGTCTGCTGATCCCCACCGGCCTGCACCACGCGCTGAACAATGTGTTCTGGTTCGACACCATCGGCCTGGGCGACCTGGTTGCCTACTGGTTCCCCGAGGGCGAAGTGGCCAAGAACGCCACCTGGTCTGTGGGTATGTACATGGCTGGCTTCTTCCCCTGCATGATGTTCGGTATCCCCGGTGCTGCTCTGGCTATGATTCAGTGCGCCAAGACCAACAAGCGTAAGGCTACCATCGGTATTGTCGGCGCTGCTGCTCTGTGCGCCTTCATCTGCGGCGTTACCGAGCCCTTCGAGTTCGCCTTCATGTTCCTGGCATTCCCCCTGTATGTCGTTTACGCTCTGCTGTACGGCATCTTTACCGTGATTACCGTGGCCGTTGGCTTCCGCGCTGGCTTCATGTTCTCCGCCGGTGCCACCGACCTGGTGTTCTCCGCTTCTCTGCCCGCTGCTGCCAACACCTGGATGATTCTGCCTCTGGGCGTCGCCGCTTTCGTGGTGTTCTACCTGGTGTTCCTGTTTGCCATCAAGAAGTTCGACCTCAAGACCCCCGGCCGTGAGGACGAGCAGGAAGGCGAACTGAAGATCGAGCTGGCCAACGACGACTACACCGCCATGGCTGAGGTCATTCTGGCCGGTCTGGGCGGCGCTGAGAACATCGCTTCCGTTGACCACTGCATCACCCGCCTGAGACTGGAAGTGAAGGACCGCCTGCTGGTTGATGAGAAGAAGATCAAGTCCTCCGGCGCCTCCGGCGTTATCCGTCCCGGCAAGACCTCCGTGCAGGTCATCATCGGACCCAAGGTTCAGTTCGTTTACGACGAGTTCAAGAAGCTCGTGTAATCAAACAACCGGCTATGGCCCACATAGCAACAGCGACAGCCCCCGCCAAGCGGGGGCTGTTTTGTATTGCCCAGCAGGTTGTTCCTGCTACCCTTTATTGTAGGGCGGGGTCTTGACCTCGCCGACCCGTGTCATAATTAGTCGTTCTGTACAAAATGGCGGAAACGCACCCCTGTTGTCATCCTGAGCGGGGCGTCAACGGAGTCGAAGAATCTCACTGGGCCGGCGGGGATTCTTCGCCTCACTTCGTTCGCTCAGAATGACAAAACTTTTCACCTTTGAGCGGCGGGGTCAAGACCCCGCCCTACATTTTGTTGTTACTGTTCAGAATGGACGAAAAATGCCCTCCGGGTTATCACGACCCGGAGGGCATTTATCAGCGGTAGAGGAAGATGAAGAAGTAGGCGGCGTAGCAGGCCAGCATGAGAATGCCTCCGGCACGGGTAAGCTTTTTCTTCCGCAGCGGCAGAATCAAAAGCAGCACCGCCGCGGCAATTGCAACCAGCGCATCGGTGGTGAAGGCGGCGGCATAGGGGATGGGGTTAATCAGGGAAGAAGTGCCCACCACAAACAGGATGTTAAACACATTGCTGCCCACAATGTTGCCGATGGCAATGTCGGCGTTGCCCCGGCGGGCGGCGGCCACAGAGGTGCACAGCTCCGGCAGGGAGGTGCCCAGCGCCACAATGGTCAGGCCAATCAGCCGCTCGCTCAGACCCATCATCCGGGCCAGACGGGAGGCACCTTCCACCGCAATGTCGCTGCCCAGCACAATGAGCGCCAGACCTATCACAGCAAGCAGCGCGGATTTCCAGATGGCCCGGTCGGCGTTGATTTCTTCCACATCCTCGCCGTTGCCTTTCTTTGCCATCCAGAACAGGTACCCCAGATAGACCAGGAACAGCGCCCACAGGATGACACCGTCCAGCCGGGAAATCATCCCGTCCAGTCCCAGCAGCAGAATCACCACGGAAACGCCAATCATAAAGGGAATTTCAACCCGGATGGTGGATTTTCCCACCCGGATGGCGGTGAACAGGGAAGCCAAACCCAGAATCACCAGAATGTTCATAATGTTGCTGCCCAGCACATTGCCGACGGTGATGTCGGCGCTGCCGGCAAAGGACGCGGTGATGGAAACCGCCGCCTCCGGGGCGCTGGTGCCCATGGCCACGATGGTCAGACCGATGACAAGCTGGGGAATGCCCAGCCGGGCGGCAATGCTGGAGGTGCCGTCCACAAACCAGTCCGCACCCTTGACCAGGGCGACAAAACCGGCCACCAGCATCACCAGAGCCAGTAAAATATCCATAATTCAGTTCCTCCGTTGTAAAAATAAAAAGGGCATAAAAAAAGAGACATTGCCGCTTTCCACAGCAAAGTCTCGTCATAAAACCGTGGGCCGGGTGCGAAGCACCGTACTGACGACCGCACAGACACCGCTTGGGTGCCGACTACTCCCTTTCGCCTGTATAGATTACTGCATTTCCCTGAAAAAATCAACTGTTTTTTAAAATAATTTTACCTTTTTTCTAACAGGTATCCGCTTGACAGCCGGGGAAAATGAGGATAGTATAGGACTGTAACGCATTGTCTATGAATTTTGATTTTTCAGTCAGGAAGGAGCAGAAGCCATGCCTGAACAATATTACGACGAGGCGCTGAAAGCGGGCCGGAAAGAGTACCGCAGCTGCGTTTCCAAGGGTGAATATCCCTATTTAAGTGTTTTGAATGAAATCCTGTCGGAGTCCAAATTGTCCGGCGGCGTGGATTTGGGCGTGATGCAGATTCCGGCGGAGTTTATCGTGGGCACGAAAAATGCCGGGCGTACCAATCTGTTTGCCCGGAATTTCATGCCCCTTGCCGGCCCGGACACTGAGTTTGCCGGAAAATGGCAGCGTCTGTGCGAGGCCCACCTGGAAGACGGCATCCGGGACCCGGTGAAGGTCTATGAATATCTCAACCGCTATTATGTGGAAGAGGGCAACAAGCGGGTCAGTGTGCTGAAATTTTTTGACGCGGTGAACATTTCCGCCCAGGTCATTCGGATTATGCCGGACCAGACCCCGGAAAATGAGCTGTATTTTGAGTTTCTGGCCTTCAACCGGTACAGCAAAATCAATTTTATTGAATTTTCCAAAAAAGGCAGCTATGCCACGCTGCAGCGTCTGATGGGAAAGGCACCGGAGGAGGAATGGACGGAGGACGAGCGGCGGCGCTTTTCCTCGGACTACACCTTCTTCCGCAACGCCTACGAGGGAAAGGGCGGCAAGCGGCTGAGTACCACGGTGGGGGACGCCATGCTGACCTGCATTCAGGTTTATGGCTACCAGGCCCTGCGGGCCATGAGCGGCACGGAGCTGAAAAAAGCGATAGAGCGCATGTGGGAGGAGATGGCCCTGCAGCAGGAGCAAACCCCCATCGCGGTGAAAACCGACCCCGGCCAGCCGGTGAAGCCGGGCCTGCTGACCCAGCTGCTGAGCAGCTCCCCTGCCAAGTGGAAGGTGGCCTTTGTGTATGACCGGAATCCGGATGCCTCCGGCTGGGTGCTGGGGCATGAGCGGGGCCGGAAGTATGTACAGCGGGTGTATGGGGGCAGAATCGAAACGGTGGCCTATCCCAATGCCATGGACCATGACCCTCTGGAAACCATTGAAAAGGCCATTGCCGACGGCGCGCAGGTGGTGTTCACCACATCCCCCCGGCTGCTGCCTGCCTCCCTGCGGGCGGCGGTGGGCCATCCGGAGGTTACGCTGCTCAACTGCTCGCTGAATATCTCGCACCGCTACATCCGCACCTATTACGCCCGGATGTACGAGGCAAAATTCATCATCGGTGCCACCGCTGGGGCCATGTCCCAGACCGGCCGGGTGGGCTATATCTGCGACTATCCCATTTTCGGACAGATTGCGGGCATCAATGCCTTCGCCCTGGGGGTGCAGATGGTCAATCCCCAGGCAAAGGTATATCTGGAATGGTCCAGCATGGGCAGCAGCGAGGCGGCCACCCAGCGGCTGATGGAGCGGGGAATCCGGCTGATTTCCTCCCAGGATTTGGCCCAGCTGGACAAGGGCCGGCAGCGCACCTTCGGCCTGTCCAAAATCACCCCGGAGGAAAGCTGCCTGCTGGCAGCACCCATCTGGAACTGGGGCTTTTACTATGAGGAGATTCTCCGGGAAATCATGGATAAGTCCTTCCAGCGGGAGTATGAAACCAGCTCCAAGGCCCTGAACTATTATTGGGGCATGTCCGCCGGGGTGGTGAGCCTGGAGTATTCCGACATTGTGCCTGAGAGCGTGCGGAAAATGGCCTGGCAGCTGAAAGAGGGCATTTGCGCCCGGGTGATTCACCCCTTCCTCGGCCCCATCCGGCGGCAGGACGGCTCTCTGGTGGAGGAGGGCAGGCAGGTGCTGTCTGTAGAGCAGATTATCAACATGGATTATCTGGTGGAAAATGTGGAAGGGCACATCCCGTCTTACCATGAGCTGAGCGACATGGGCAAAGCCACGGTGGAGATGATGGGCGTGCGGCCTGCCAGCGAAGAAGCATAAATAAGGCCGGGCAGGATTCTGCCCGGCCTTCCTGCGTCCCTGCAGGGCGTTCCGCCATTTATCTGCTTTTCGCCCGTACGGTGTTTCCCAACTGCACCCGAAAATTTGACACGCTTCGGCAGGAATAGCTCTATGCCGCCGTATGCGCACCACCCCAATTTTTGTCATTCTGAGCGAACGAAGTGAGTCGAAGAATCTCCACTTTTCCCATGAGATCCTTCGACTCCGCTACGCTCCGCTCAGGATGACATTTATCCCCTTTGCGGATGGCGTTCCCGTTGGAAATGCCCGGGCGGGCTCTTGCGCAAATTTGGTAGATTTGTCCAAATTTCGGCTGCAAGTATCGGCGCAGGGGCGCATTGACAAGAGCGGCTTTCGGCGGCTATAATATATCCGATACACATGGCAGCCGGGGATTATCTCCGGCTGCGGTGTTGTGCGGCTATTTTGTGACAATGGAGGAAAAATATGAAGAAAAGAATTTTGGCCTGGGTGCTGCTGAGCCTGCTGCTGACAGCCTGTGCCCCCGCTGATCCCGGTACCACCGGGGGTGCGCCTACCACACCGCCTACGGAGCCGGGCGGCGTCAGCACTGACATTCCCGCTGCCACCGAACCTTCTATCCAGATTCACTATCAGCGCAATGACGGCGCTTACAATGAGTGGGGCTTCTGGATTTGGGAAATGGGCGGCGACGGCATCCTGTGCGAAATGAACTATGCCGACGATTTCGGCGGCGTTGCCGTGTACCCCCTGAGCAAATTCGGCTCCAAAACCCTGACCAAGGGCATCGGCATCATTCCCCGCCGTCTGGACGGCTGGACCAAAGATGGAGACGCGGACCGTGTCATCAGCTTTGCCGATTATGAGATGGACGAAAACAACTACTATCACTTCTACATCAAACAGGGGGATCTGACCATTTACAAGGATGCGAATTTCTCGGTAGCTGCGGCCATTACCGGCGCGGCCTTCACCTCCATGCAGGAGGTTCTGGTGCAGACCAATACGGACATCACTTCCGCTGCACTGTACATGGACGGCACACTGCTGACCCAGCAGGCTGTCGCTTCCGAAATGCAGGTGAAACTGACCCTGCCGGAGGGCACCCAGGCGGTGCTGGGCAACACCTATGAGGTGGAGGTCACCTTTGCCGACGGCACCACTGCCAGAAACGGCGTTTCCTGCATGAGCCTGTATGCCACCGACGCTTTTAATGAGCAGTATTATTACGACGGCGAGCTGGGTGCCATTTATACCAGCGCAAAAACCACCTTCAAGGTGTGGTCGCCTGTTTCCACCAGCATTGTGCTGAACATCTATGAAAAGGGCCACGGCACGGACAAGCCCTTGGAGCAGGTGCCCATGACCCGGGGGGAGAAGGGCGTGTTCTCTGCCGAGCTGGAGGGAGATTACGCCGGAAAGTACTATACCTACACCGTTACCAATTACCAGTACCCCAACGGCGCAGAAATCGTGGACCCCTACGCCAAGAGCGCGGGTCTGAGCGGCAAGCGGGGCCAGATTGTGGACTTTGATGCCACCAATCCGGATGGCTGGGAGAAAGTCAGCCCCATCGGCTATGACCGCAAGGAGCTGGTGGTTTGGGAAACCCATGTGGCGGATGTGACTTCGTCGGAAACCTGGCAGGGCAATGAAGCCTGGCGCAAGACCTTCCTGGGCATGACCCAGAGCGGCACTACCTACACCGCAAACGGTGTCACCGTTTCCACCGGCTTTGACCACATTGTGGAGCTGGGTGTCAATGCGGTGCAGATTATTCCCATCTTTGACCAGGCCAACAACGAATCCAATCCTGTCTTCAACTGGGGCTACAATCCTCTGAACTACAATGTGCTGGAGGGCATCTACTCCACCAATCCGGAGGATGGCTACACCCGTATCCGGGAGTTCAAGACTCTGGTGCAGACCTTTAACGGTGCCGGCATCAACATCATCATGGATGTGGTGTATAACCATGTCAATTCCGTGGCCGGTTCCAACTTTGATGTGCTGATGCCCGGCTACTACTTCCGCTATAACAGCGACGGCAGCCTGTCCAACGGCTCCGGCTGCGGCAATGAGGTGGCCAGCGAAAACCTGATGGTTCGCAAGTTTATCATCGATTCCGCCTGCTTCTGGGCAGAGGAGTACAAGCTGGGCGGCTTCCGCTTTGACCTGATGGGCCTGCACGATATTGAAACCATGAACCTGCTTGCCCAGGCGGTGCAGGAAATCAACCCCGACATCGTGATTTACGGCGAGCCCTGGTGCGGTGGCACTTCCACGCTGTCCGTTGGACAGCAGGCCGTTCAGGTCAACGCCAACAAGCTGGAGGGCGTGGGCCAGTTCAATGACCAGATGCGGGACGCCCTCATCAAGGGCGGCCTGAACAGCGCAGCAGCCAAGGGCTGGGTCACCAACGACAAAACGGTGAGCAAAATCGATGTGACCAAAATCCTCTCCGGCCTGAAGGGCGCGACCCAGAGCAGCGTGATGATTTCTGACCCCAACCGGACGGTGAACTATGTGACCTGCCACGATAACTATACCCTGTACGACCGCATCCGTGCCGCCGGCATTACCGACGAGGAGACCGTCAAGCGCATGGCCATGCTGGCAAACGCCGTGGTGCTGACCTCCAACGGTACCAGTTTTATGCTTGCCGGTGAGGAATTCCTGCGCACCAAGGGCGGCGACCACAACTCCTACCAGAGCAGCTACAAGGTCAACGAGCTGAACTACGCCCTGAAGATTGAGAACATGGATATGTTCCAAAACTATCAGACGCTGGTGAATTTCAAAAAGACCATGGCGGCCCTGCATTTGGAGGAGAGCGAAATGGCGGCCTATACGGCGGAAAGCCTGGCAGACGGCTCCGTGATTCGGATTTCCTTCCGGGACGACGCCACCGGGCGGGATTATGTGATTTATCACGCCAACGGCACGGTGACGGACTTCACCGTAGACCTGGCGGGTTATCAGCTGGAGCTGGACACTCTGGGCGAAACCGCGCTGACGGCTTCCACCGCCCTCAATCCCTACCAGAGCATCATCGCCTACAAGGAAGCGTAAGCAAAAGACTTCGGTTTCGGCAGAATTCGCAGGATGCAGCCGATGGGAAATCATAAGGGCCTGTTGCAGTCGCAACAGGCCCATTTTCTATGCCGTTTTTTAAAGAATGAGGTTTTCTGCCGGGTCGTAGGGAAAATCCCTGTCCAGGGGGAAGATGGGGCGGGGCGTTTTTTCGTAGGGCAATGTGGCCAAATCCTCGTTGGTGCTGCCCTTGCTCAGGGCCATGATGCTGCGCTTTGCCACCGCTGCCTGGGCGGCGGTGAGATAGCCCAGCTTGCACACCACCAGTTGGGCGTTGGCGGGGTCACGGCCCAAATCGGCGAACACCGCAGGGCTGGTATAGCCAATGTGCCGCTGGGCCAGCACAATGTCCACATTCCCGGTGCGGAAAAGGGCAATGTCGCTTTTGTTGCCGGGGAACTTGTCCCACCCCTCCAGATAGGCCATGACGGTGCCTGTGGCGGTGATGGGGGCGGTGGTGGTGCGGTCAAAGGCGGCACCGAAGGTCAGCCGCACCTTCTGCCCCACCCGATTCTTGCAGGCCAGCGTGGCCTGGGGGTCATACACGCCGCCGAACAGGGCGGGGGAGGGAAGCGCAGCCGTTCGGGGGTCATCCAGCAGCCGCTTCAGGAAGCCTACGCAGTCCGACGAGGAGCCGGCGGTGGGGTTGTCCCCGGAGTCGGACAGGTAAATGGGGGTGGGTTCTCCCTGCCGGATGGCTTCAAAAGCGGTGTCCAGCACCTGCTGCTCGCCGTAGGTTTCGGTTTGGAAGCAGAAACGGCTGCGGGTGTCCCAAATCAGCCGGGCCAGGCGCAGGGCTTCTGCCTGGGCGATGGACTGGCTTTCCGCCGTGACATACACGCTTACGCCGCTGTCCGGGTTGTCGCACCAGGGAAAACCCATCAGATAGGACGCGGCCAGAACACCGGGGCGCTTTTCCGTTTCCCGCAGGGCGGCAATGAGATCCAGCATGGGCTGGACGGTGGTGGACGACTGCTCGCCCGCAATCAGAATGGGCACCTTTACCCAGGCGGAAGCGGCCTGCACGCCTTCTTCCAGCGCCGCAAGGGTCATCCGGGCGGCGTGAACGCCGGTTTCCGTCTGGTCGGTGTGGGGCGCGCATTTGTAACCCACAAAGCCGTCGGCATTGCGGTGCATTTTTTCGGTCATGGTGGCGTGCATGTCCAGTGCGATGAAGATGGGAACATCAGGAAACAGGGCACGCAGACCCTCCAGCAGCGGCCCCTCCGCTTCCTGCCAGGCAGAATCGGTCATGGAGCCGTGGAGGGCGAAGGTCACCGCGTCAATGGGGCCTTCCTGCTTCGCCTTTTCCGCCATGGAGAGAATCTCCTGCCGCAGCGCGGCGCAAAAACCGCTGTCCACCAGCCCGTTGGGAACGGCGCTGGCAAACACCGTGGGCACCGGCTGGCAGCCTGCGGCCTCCAGGGTGTCCAGAATGCCGGTCAGGGTGTCGTTGGACTTCCGGCGGGCGAGCACCTGCTCCCCCCGCAGCACCAGAAAGTCATCCCGCCCGGCGGTAATGGGGTTGAAAGAGTTGGATTCGTGATTCATGGCACCAACCAAAACACGCTTCATAAAGGGCCCTCCTGTTTTTGTTTT
>JBGVGH010000080.1:0-1624 GCA_045121575.1 Faecousia sp. | reverse complement strand
TGCCTGCTGGAAGGCATGAAGCGGATCTTTGAGCGAATCGGCGGTGTTCCCATCCGGCTCCGCTTTGACAACATGACTACCGCTGTAGCACAGGTGCTGAAAGGGACCGAGCGTGTCCTTACCGACGGTTTCAACCGTTTCATGCTTCATTACAGGTTCCAGGCGGATTTCTGCAATCCTGCCTCCGGCAATGAAAAGGGTAATGTAGAAAACAAGGTGGGTTACAGCCGCAGAAACGCTTTCGTTCCCGTTCCTACCATTGCATCCTTTGAAGATTTCAATGAATATCTTTGGGACTGGTGCGAGAAGGATGCCAAGCGGGACCACTACAAGCACAAGGTTCCTATCCAGGAACTGTGGGAGGAGGAAGCAAAGTGTCTGCTGTCTCTTCCGGAATATCCCTTCTCTGTATTCCGCTATGCAGCTCTCAGTGTCAGCAAGTATGGTTTTGTGACCATTGAGAACAACAAGTACGGTCTGAATCCGCAGCTGTCGGGTAAGACCGTACAGGCCAAGATCTACTATGACCACGTTGAATTCTTCCACGACCACCAGCCGGTGGGCACCTATAAACGCAGCTATGGCAGCGGCGAAGAGATCTATGACTGGACCCAGTATGTGACCACCCTTTGCAAGAAGCCCGGTGCTGCTGAGCACACCCGTTTCTTCCACCAGCTTCCTGACCTGTGGCAGAGCCATTTGAAGCAGACCCAGGGAAAAGACCGCAGGAATGCTTTGTTCCTTCTGGATGAGATCGTTTCGGATGGGAATGCCGATTTCTGCAATGATGTTCTGGAGCTTGCCCATGAAAATGGCAGAACGGATGCGGACAGCATCCGCCAGTGTTATTACATGATTGCCCGGAAGGAATTCCATCCGGATCCGCTGCACCTTGGTGTCAACACCCCGGTTTTGAATTACAATCCAAACCTCTCTGCCTATGACGGCCTGATGGGAGGTGATGTCAATGTCTGAGCTTTTGGAACAGCAAATGCGTCAGCTGAAGCTGGGCGGCATGGCAAAGGAATGGCGCAGCATTGAATTCCATGATGTTGAACAGTACGTTGGCGAGCTGCTGAAGCTGGAACTCCACGAGCGCGAAGTCAACCGTATCAACCGGATGGTAAAGAGCGCAGGCTTCCATGTGCTGAAAACCCTGGACGATTTCGTCTGGAACAACTGTATTGAGCTGCCCGTAGGTCTAACTCAGGAATATATGACAGAGCTGTCCTTCCTCAATGCCAAAGAGAATCTCATTTTCATGGGAACCGTTGGTACCGGCAAGACCCATCTGGCAACGGCCATTGCGTTGAAAGCCTGCCAGGAGGGTCGCAGAGTCCGTTTCTTTACAGCGGCATCCCTTGCCAATATGCTGTTGGAGAAAAACAACAAAGGTACACTGAACAGCTAAGTGGCATCCATGAAGAAAACGGAACTCATTGTGATTGACGAGGTGGGCTTTGTTCCTCTGCACAAGGAGTCTGCAGAGCTTCTGTTCCAGGTGATCTCCGACTGCTATGAGCGCAGGAGCCTGATTATTACATCCAATCTGGAGTTCTCCCAGTGGAATACCGTCTTTGGTGATAACCGGCTGACAGCGGCGCTGATTGACCGGCTGATCCAC
>JBGVGH010000079.1:0-2310 GCA_045121575.1 Faecousia sp. | reverse complement strand
AAATGCGGTTTGGAGCAACCAAAAAGTGGGCACCCACCGCAGGTTTTAGTTGGTGTAATTGTCGAAATAGCCCTGCACCAGAATGATGGGGGTGCCCTTGTCGCCGGAGCCGGAGGTCAGGTCGCACAGAGAGCCGATGAGGTCGGTCAGGCGGCGGGGCGTGGTGCCCTGGGAAGCCATGTTGCCCACCAGGTTGCCGTCCTTTTCCCGGATGGCACCCTCGATGGCCTGCTTCAGCGCGTCGCCGGAGAGGTCTGCAAAGTCGTTGTCCGCCAGATATTTCAGCTTCAGCTCGTTGGGAGTGCCCTCCAGGCCGGGGGTGTTGGCCACGGAAACGCTGGGGTCAGCCAGCTCCCAAATCTGGCCCACCGGGTCTTTGAAAGCGCCGTCGCCGTAGACCATGACTTCGATGTGCTTGCCGGTGCGCTCCAGCAGCCGCTTCTGAATGTCCATGACAAGATCCGTGCATTCCTGGGGGAAGAGCTTGACGGTGTCCTCGGTGGACTTGTTGGAGCCCAGCAGGCCGAAGCGGGGGTTAAAGCCGCTGCCGTTGACGCTGGAGGTGAGAATGCCGTCCAGACCGCATACACGCTCCGCACCGGCAGCCAGCAGCAGGCGGCGGGTACGGGCACGGGAATGAATGTCGCAGTGCAGCACATTCCGGGTGTAGTTCAAAATAGCACGGCAATCATTGGCGAAAATCACTTCCACCTCTGCACCGGCTTCCCGAATCAGGTCAGAATAGTACTGCACATAGTCCACGCCGGTGAAGGGGTGGGGGTTGGCACCGAACAGCTCCCGATACTTTTCCAGGGTCAGCACATCGGAATAGGGATTGATGCCGGCCTCGTCCAGCTGGTCCAGAGAAACCAGGGCGTTGCCCACCTCGTCAGAGGGGTAGGAGAGCATCAGCACCACCTTTTTGGCGCCCCGGGCAATGCCCCGCAGGCAGATGGCAAAACGGTTGCGGGAGAGAATGGGGAAAATCACGCCGATGGTCTCGCCACCCAGCTTTTCGCGGACATCCGCGGCGATGGCATCGATGGAGGCGTAGTTACCCTGAGAGCGGGCCACCACGGATTCCGTGACGGCGACCACATCCCGGTCGTGCAGCGAAAAGCCCTCGCTCTGGGCGGCGTCGATGACGCTGTCAACAACAATGGCGGCCAGGTCGTCTCCCTGGCGGATGATGGGGCAGCGGATGCCCCGGGAGGTGGTTCCGATTTTTCTTTCCATAAAAAAGCCTCGATTCTTCGGCAGAGCCGGCAGATTGATTCGTTTTGAAGCATCATGGGGGGAAACTCCATATACAGTCATTATCCTCTATTTTTGGAAAAAAAGCAAGAGGAAATCTGCGGGAAATCAAATTTTCTCGCAAGGCCCGGAAAAATCGCCTTTTTCCGGGGAAAAAGGACTTGCGCCCGGCGTGGCGCACCGCTATAATAAGGAAAAAACAGGAGGCGGCTATGAAAAAATTATTCTACATCGGCGACAGCACCGTTGCCGTCAATAAAATCCACACCTATCCCCAGACCGGCATGGCCCAGGGCCTTTGCTGGTATCTCCGGGACGATGTGCAGGTGGTTTCTCTGGCGCAGAACGGCAGAAGCACCAAATCTTTTCTGGATGAGGGGCTGTTTGTTCCGGCGCAGGAGGGCATGGAGCCGGGGGATTTTCTGCTGATTCAGTTCGGCCACAACGATGAAAAGCCGGACGAGGCCCGGCATACGGAGCCTTACGGCACCTATAGCGACAATCTCCGCTTCTTTATCCGCACCGCCCGGGAAAGGGGGGCGCACCCGCTGCTCATCACCCCCATCGCCCGGCGGCTGTTTGACGAGCAGGGCGCATTCCGCCCCGGCAGCCATGGGGCGTATCCCCAGGCCATGCGGGATGTGGGCGCGGAAATGAAGGTGCCGGTGGCGGATTTGACCGCCATCACCGAGGATTATCTGGCGCAGCTGGGGGACGAGGCTTCCAAGCCGCTGTTTGTCTGGCCCAAGGACAACACCCACCTGAAGGTGGACGGCGCCGTCCGCATGGCGGGGCTGCTTGCCCAGGAAATGCGCCGCATCGGCGGGGTGTACGCCCAGCTTCTGGAAGATGAATAAAAAGAGCTGCCTGCGGGCAGCTCTTTTTCTACGGATGGAGGATAATTTGTAAATTGGGGTTTGTCGAGGTGTTTTTACTTCCCCGGCCGCCGGGTTGCGTAATTCCCACCGCTTTGAAATTGGGGAACGCCCTGCCGGGGGCGGTACTTTCTTGTGCAGACAAGAAAGTACCCAAAGAATCTGCCTAAGGGGCGCTTCG
>JBGVGH010000078.1:0-10722 GCA_045121575.1 Faecousia sp. | reverse complement strand
CCCTACATTTTGATGCTCCAAAACAGAACACAAACCCCAATTTACAGATTTTTGAAATGGTTGCCTTTTTGGGGGCAACTATTTTTTATTTTCGGGGTAGGGATGAAAGGGAGGGGGGCTATGGACCAGGAAACGAAAGACCAGTCACTGAAAGAGCGCATCCGCACCGGGCGTATTCGCCGGGAGGATGTGACCCGGCGGCTGGCGGAGCTGGCGTTTGGAAAGGCCAATGACTGTGTGCGTCTGGCGCTGGAGGAGGCGCCGAAGCTGGGAAAGCTGGATTTGTCGCTGCTGAGCGAAATCAAGCGCAACGAAAAGGGGACGGTGGAAATCAAGCTCATTGACCGGCTGAAAGCCTTGGAGCAGCTGGCGCAGGCGGCAGGGCAGGAGGGGGTTGACCCGGAGGAATTTTTAAGAGCGCTGCAGGGCGCGGAGGACGGGGAAGAATGAATTATTCCAGCTTTTCCCCCAAGCAGCGCACGGTGCTGACCTGGTGGCTGCCGGGGGGCAAATATGAGGGGATGGAGGCCATCGTCTGTGACGGGGCGGTGCGGTCGGGAAAAACCATGGCCATGGGACTGTCCTTTTTCCTGTGGGCAAGCTGCTGCTTTCAGGGCAGGCGGTTTGGCATCTGCGGCAAGACCATTGCGTCCCTGCGGCGCAATGTGCTGGCGGAGGTGCTGCCCCGGCTGGGGGAAATGGGGGCGGTGTGGAAGGAAAAAAGGTCGGAAAATCTGCTGATTCTTTCCTTCATGGGGCATGAAAACCAGTTTTATATCTTCGGCGGGCGGGACGAAAGCGCGGCATCGCTGATTCAGGGCATCACCTTTGCGGGGGTGCTGATGGACGAGGTGGCGCTGATGCCCCGCTCCTTTGTGGAGCAGGCCTGCGCCCGCTGCTCGGTGGCGCAAAGCCGGATGTGGTTCAACTGCAATCCCGCAGGGCCGGAACACTGGTTTTACAAAACCTGGATATTGGAGGCGGAAAAGCGGCGGTGCCTGCATCTGCACTTTACCATGGAGGACAACCCCTCCCTGACGGCGGCCATTCGGCGGCGGTATCAAAACCTCTACACCGGGGTGTTTTACCAGCGGTATATTCTGGGACAGTGGGTGCAGGCGGAGGGGCGGGTTTACGACTTTTTCGGCCCCCACATGGTGCGCCAGCCCCCTGCCGAGCCCATGGAAGAATACTGCGTTTCCTGCGACTACGGCACGGTGAATCCCACATCTATGGGGCTGTGGGGGCGCAAAGGCGGGGTGTGGTACCGCCTGCGGGAGTTTTATTTTGATTCCAGAGCCCAGCGGCGGCAGATGACCGACGAAGAATATGCCGCGGCGCTGGCGGAACTGGTGGGGCAGCGGAAGCTGACGGCAGTGGTGGTCGACCCGTCGGCGGCCAGCTTCATGGAGGTGCTGCGGCGGCAGGGATTTCCGGTGCGGAAGGCGAAAAACGATGTGCTGGGGGGCATTCGGCTTACATCGGATGCCTTAAAGTCCGGAAAAATCGTCCTTTGCAGCAGCTGCGCCGACTGCCTGCGGGAGATGGAGCTGTATGTGTGGGACTTGTCCGCCGGAAGCGGCGAGCGGGTGAAAAAGGAAAATGACCACGCCATGGATGATATGCGTTACTTCGTTTCCACCATGCTGGGGGCGGCATCCTCCGGCTTTGCGGTGTGCAGTGTGGAACGGGGAAAAGCATAAAGGAAGGAGTTTTGTATGAAGAAAAGGAAACAGACGGCGCCATTGGCGGTGTGTCAGCTGCGAAATGGGCAGACCCATCCCTTTGGGGCGCTGAAAAGCTTCGTTCCTCTGGGGACGGGGGAGGAGCAGATCTACACCCAGATTCGGGAGGCCATCCCGGTGCTGGATGCGGCGGTGGGCAAGCTGGTGCGGCTCTCCGGCGGCTTTGAGGTGCAATGCCGCAACGCCGCGGCGCAGCAGAAATTGGAGGATTTTCTGAAAAATGTGCCCTGCGGCTATGGGCAGGTGGGCATTGACAGCTTTTTGAGCTGCTATGCGGACAGCCTGCTGACCTACGGCCGGGCGGTGGGAGAGATGGTGGTTTCCCGGGGCCGGGTGACGGGGCTGTGCTGGGGCGATGTGACCCAGCTGGAGGTCTGCCAGGGGGAAAATCCCATGGAGGTGGTGCTGTGGGGCCGGGACAGTCAGGGACTGATGCGGCCGCTGCCGTACCCCAATCTGCTGGTGTTTACGGCGCTGAATCCGGAGGCAAAGCACCCTTATGGCGTGAGCATTTTCCGGGGAATGCCCTTTCTGGCGGACATTCTTATGAAAATCTACGCGGCTATCGGCTCCAACTGGGAGCGGGCGGGAAATGTGCGCTACAGCGTGGTGTGCAAAAACGGGGAAAATCTGGACCCGGTGGTGGCTCAGGAGCGGAGCCGGCAGGTGGCCGGCGAATGGGCCAGGGCCATGGAGGACAGCAAAAACGGCACGGTGCGGGACTTTGTGGCCATGGGAGATGTGGAAATCAAGGTCATCGGCGGGGAGGCGCCCATTCTGGATTCCCAGGTGCCGGTGCGGCAGATTTTGGAGCAGCTGGTGGCAAAAACCGGCCTGCCGCCCTTCCTGCTGGGCCTGAACTGGAGCACCACCGAGCGGATGAGTACCCAGCAGGCGGACATTCTCACCAGCGAAATCTGGGCGCTGCGGCGCACGGTGGAGCCGGCGCTGAGCAAAATCTGCCGCACTTTCCTGGCGCTGGAGGGAATGGACAACCGGGTGGAAATTTTGTGGAACGACATCAGCCTGCAGGACATCACCCAGGAGGCGCAGGCGGAGCTGTATAAGGCACAGGCGGAAAAAGCCAGAAAATCGTAAGGAGGATGGCAATGGAAATCAAGAAGGAAACCCAAATTGAAGCAAGCGGCGTGGCTACCGAGGCCCAGATGGCGGCCATCAATGCCCAGGCCAGGGGAAAGCTGACGGCGCAGCAGGTGTATGTATTTTCCCTGCGGCTGTGCGACGACCAGGTTGACCGGGACATGGAGCGGTTTGACACCCAGGCGCTGTACAGCCTCGCGAAGCTGTTCATCGGCAAGACCGGCATTGTGGATCACCGGTGGAGCAGCGACAGCCAGGTGGCCCGGATTTTTGAAACCCAGGTGGTGCAGGAAGAGGGCGTGACCTACATCAAGGCATGGGCCTACATCCGCCGGGGCGGCCAGGCGGAGGAAGTGATTGCCGACATTGAGGCGGGCATCAAAAAGGAAGTGAGCGTGGGCTGCGCCATGGGCCGCTCGGTTTGCTCCATCTGCGGCAGCGACTACGGCACCTGCGGTCACCACAAGGGGGAAAGCTATGACGGACAGGTATGCGTGGCCGTTTTGAAAGAGCCGATGGATGCCTATGAGTTCTCCTTTGTGGCGGTGCCGGCCCAGCGGGAGGCTGGGGTCATCAAGGGGCTGAACCGGAAAAATTGCACCTTGAAGGAACTGTCGGATGAATTTGGCCTGCAAAGTGAATACCGGGCGCTGTATAAGCTGGCTTCTCTGGGTCGTCAGTACGAAAAGGAGCTGCGGGACGAAGTGGTGCGGCTGTGCCTTTCCCTGGAACTGGGGGCGGAGGAGCCGGTACTGCGGGCCGTGGTGGAGAAGGCGGCAGCGGAGGATTTGATGAAGCTGAAAGACGCTTTGACGGAGCGGATGGGACAGCTCCTTCCCGCCCAGACCCAGCTGGGCTGGGAGAACCGGCAGCGGGAAAGCGTGGAGAGCGGATTTTTGATTTAATCGAGGAAAAATCGCAAAGTTTTACGGAAATTACCGAGAAATCGGTGATTATAAATATTTTTCAGGAGGAAAATGAAAATGGGTTATGACAATCTGAAACTGGAAAAGGGTATGTACCGCCAGGCGGGCATGAACTTCACCCAGGTGCTGGAATCTCTGGATCCCAGCGAAAACTACCGGGGCACCGCTCTGGAGGGCACCGACGCTTTCCAGCGGCAGCTCAAGCGCTTCGGCATCCGGGCCAAGGGCGTGGGTTCCTCTCCGGTGGAAAAATTCTTTGCCACCATGGATTCTGCGGTGCTGTTCCCGGAGTACATCGCCCGCACCGTCCGGCAGGGCATGGAGGAGAATGACATTCTGCCTGCCATCACCGCCACCACCACCGTCATCGATTCTCTGGACTACCGCTCCCTGTACTCCACCGCCACGGATGAGGACAAGCAGCTGCAGGATGTGGCGGAGGGCGCGGCCATCCCCGAAACCAATGTGAAAACCAAGGAGCATCTCATCAGCCTGACCAAGCGGGGCAGAATGCTGGTGGCCTCTTATGAGGCGCTGCGTTTCCAGAAGCTGGATTTGTTCGGCGTGATGCTGCGCCAGATCGGCGCTCACATTCAGAAGATGCAGCTGGCGGACGCGGTGAAGGTGCTGTTGGAGGGCGACGGCAATGACAATGCCGCCGTGACCTATGCGGTGGGCACCAGCCCCATTTCCGGCACCGCCGGCAGTCTGGAGTATGACCAGCTGGTGGAATTCTGGGGCCAGTTTGACCCCTACACCATGAACACCATCCTCTGCTCCACCGGCACCATGACTAAGATGCTGAAGATTCCCGAGCTGCAGAATCCCCAGACGGGCCTGAATTTCCAGGGCACCGGCAAGCTGTCCACGCCTCTGGGCGCTCAGCTGCACCGCACCGCCGCGGTGGATGACGGCATCATCATTGGCCTTGACAACCGCTACGCCCTGGAGCAGGTGCGGGCAGGGGATGTGCTGGTGGAGTATGACAAGCTGATCGACCGCCAGCTGGAGCGGGCTGCCATCACCTCCATTGCCGGCTTTGGCAAAATCTGCACCGGCGCCGCCGCGGCGCTGCGCGTATGACGCTGGTAGAGCAGACCCTTGCCCAGGCGGTGCTGCTGTCCGGCGTTCAGGAGGAGCGGCAGATGGCACTGCTCAGCCTGTATTGCCAGAGTGCGGTAAATGCCCTGACCCTGCGGCTGCGGGAGGGGCTGGCGCCGGAGGATTGCAGGGCGGATTTTGTGGCGGCGGGGGCACTGTATGCCCTGGCTGCCCTGTCGGAAACGGATGAAACTGCCAATCTGGAGCGGGTGCAGCTTGGGGATGTGACCATTCAGCCCGGCAGCTCCAGCGCGGCGGCCCGGTGCCTGCGCAATCAGGCGGGGCTGATGATGTCGCCGTATTTCGGGGAGAATTTCTCCTTCCGGGGGGTATGAGATGAAAAAGCTGATGGACAGGATTTTTGCCCGGTATGGGCAGACGGCTCTGCTTTACCGGGTGGGAGAGGTGCAGAGGGTGCAGGCGTTTTTCTGGAGCGTCAACAGCACCAGCTGGCAGAACATGGAGCGGCTGCTCCTGCCGCTGGGGGAGGTGCCCCGGGGGCAGTACATCTGCGTGCTTCCCGCCGGTGTGACGGCGGCAGCGGAGGATACGCTGGAAGTGAACGGGCGGCAGTATCTGCTGCGGAAGCTGGAGGAAATGTGTCTGGGCACAGGCCCTGTCTATCAGTGGGGACTGTGCGTGGAGAAGGGAGGCGCGGTGCTTGGGGCATGAGTGGATTGAGCGGGTGATTGCAGCGCTGACCGACGCGGGCATCCGGGCCGGACGGGGGTATCCGGCGGGGAAAATTCCCTGCCTGGACGGCCCAATGGCCAGCGTCTGCGTGCAGCAGCTGCAAACCGATGCCACGGTTTTGGTGGTGTGGATGTATGCGCCGTTGGCTTCCGGCGGCGCGGCCTGCGAAGACGCGGCGTTTCAGGTGTCCCGGGTGCTGCAGGCACTGGGCGGCGAGTGCCGGGTGGAAAAATGCACATTCAATGGAAAGGCGGGGGTATTTGCCCTGCCGGTGTATGTAACCTTCTACCGGGCGGGGACGATGGACGGCTGGTCGGTGAAGGTGGATGGGCAGATTCAGCCCTACGCCATCAGCTTCAAAGCGGAGTACCGCAGCGACCTGACCCGCAGCTTCAACACGGAAACCGGCGTGCCTGTTTTCACCCGGGAGGACGACGGCTGGCGGCTGACCATTGAGGAAATCCTGCCGGAGGGACTTCCGGCGGAAAATGACAATATGTCCATTTTTCCGGTGGAATACAGCAGCGCTGCGGGGGTGCAGCTTTACGAGCACTGCTGCTGGGAGCGGATTCTGGTGGAACCGGTGGCGGCGGGCATCCGGCGGCTGCGGGTGGCCCGTGCCGCCCGGCCGGCGGTCATCAGCCAGGTGGAATAAAAAAGGAGGCGTGCCGCGCAAAGCGGCACGCCTTCGTTTGTATGTGGGGGCAATTTTGTTTGGAGCCCATGAAGGAGGGGCGGCATACATGCCGCCCGTCAGTGCATTACCCACAGTTTTGTCATTCTGAGCGAGCCGAAGGCGAGTCGAAGAATCTCCACCTTTCCCGATGAGATCCTTCGACTTCGCTGCGCTCCGCTCAGGATGACAATGGGATTTTCGGCGGATGAAAGGAAAAAGTTTTCATTTTCATCATTTTTTACTTACATCGCCGGGTTTTTGTGCTATCATAAAAGAAAAACCGTCACAGACGAGTTCGTTGATGTTGGAGCAATAACTTTCTTGCACGGCTTTGAAGAAGGGAGTATTTGCAATGTATAACATTGGCGATTTGGTGATGAAGAACCACACCGGCATCTGCCGGGTGGAGGCGGTGGCACCCATGGAGGGCGGCGGTCAGCGGCTGTATTACACCCTGGTGCCCCTTTCCGACGGACATTCCCGCTTTTATGTGCCCACCCAGCCGGAGCCTGCGGGCATCCGCCCGGTGCTGACGGAGGAAGAGGGTTGGGTGCTGCTGCGGGAGATTCCCGGGCTTGCGCCCATTCAAATCGAAAATGAGAAGCAGCGGGAGCAGCTATACCGGGAAATTCTGCGCAGCAACGACCCCCGGCGCTTGGCGGCGATTGTCAAAATGCTCTACCTGCGGGAGCAGGAGCGGGCGGCGCAGGGGAAAAAGCCGGCGGCCATGGACAAATCCTATTTCCAACTGGCGGAAAAGCTGCTCAATTCCGAGCTGGCGCTGGCACTGGGGCGGCAGGAGTCGGAAATCCCGGAATTGATTCGGGAATCGCTGGAAAATGCCTGATTTGGGCGAAGTGTATGAAAAAAAGCGTTCCGCCGAAGCGGAACGCCTGATGGGTTTTTGTATGGTGAAATATTTTGTCTGACGACAAAATGTGAAATAATGCTTGCGCATTGTGAAATTTTGTGCTGGGCACAAAGTGAAATGAAATAAATCCCCTACGCGCCGCAGCGCATTTCACACGCCGAAGGCGTATTTCACGCCCGAAGGGCATTTCACAAATCCCGACAGGGATTTATTTCGTTAAAAAAAGCACTTGCTTTCGCAAGTGCTTTTTTTGGTGGAGACTGGGGGACTCGAACCCTCGACCTCATGCGTGTGAAGCATGCGCTCTAACCAGCTGAGCTAAGCCTCCGTGGAACGCAAATCATTATAACACAAAGAAGGAAAATGTCAAGCCCCAGTTTTTCTTTTTTCGGAAAAAGGCCGTTGCAAGGGGGCGGGGGCTTGTGGTATGATGGAGAAAACAAAAAAGGGGACAGCCTATGCGCTATGAAAATATGGTGCCGGGCAGATTTTTGAGCCGGCCGAACCGGTTCATTGCCCAGGTGGAAATCGACGGGCGGGTGGAAACCGTCCATGTGAAAAATACGGGCCGCTGCCGGGAACTGCTGCCTGCCGGGGCGATGGTGTGGTGCCAGCAGTGGGACAATCCCGCCCGGAAAACAAAATTCGACCTGATTTCCGTGCAAAAGGGCAGCCGCATCATCAACATGGATTCCCAGGCACCCAATGCGGCGGCAGGGGAATGGCTGCGCTCCGGCGGAATGGGGGAAATTGCGGAACTGAAGGGGGAATATACCCATGGGGATTCCCGCTTCGATTTTTCCTTTCTCAAGGAGGGAAAGCGCTGTTTTCTGGAGGTCAAGGGCGTGACGCTGGAGGAAAACGGCGTCTGCGCCTTCCCGGACGCACCTACCGCCCGGGGTGTCAAGCATTTGCAGGGGCTGACCCGGTTGGCAGGGGAGGGGTATGGCGCCTATGTGCTGTTTGTGATTCAGATGGGGGATGTGCAATATCTCCATCCCAACGACAAAACCGACCCGGCCTTCGCAAACGCCCTGCGGCAGGCAAAGGCGGCGGGGGTGGAGATTCTGGCACTGGATTGCGCCGTTACCCCGGATACCATGGTGCTGCGCCGGGCGGTGCCGGTCAGATTGGAAGCTCCAGAATCTCCGTGACCTGGGTGGGGCCTTCCAGCAGCAGGGCGGTGACGCGCCCGTTTTCCGCCTGCACCGTGGCGGTGAGGGTGCCGCCCATGTTTTCCGCAATCAGGCGGCCCTCCGGCAGCTTTCCCTGGGCCCAGAGCACCACGGCGGCAGAGCCGGTGCCGGTACCGCAGGCCAGGGTGAAATCCTCCACCCCCCGCTCAAAGGTGAGCAGGCGGATGCGGCCGGGGGCGAGCCAGGTGTAAAAATTCACATTGGCCCCCTTGGGAAAAGCGGGGTCAAAGCGGAGGGCGCGGGCCTTTTCCCGCAGGGCATCCCGGTTATCCCATTGCAGGCCGGGCATTTCCGTTACGGCGTGGGGAACGCCGGGGCAGCCCAGTTCTGTGTAGGCAATGCCGCTTTTCCGGTTCAAATCCAGAACGGCGGGGTCGTTCAGCCGCACCCGGTAGGTGCTTTCGTCCAAGCGCCAGCCGCAGACCAGCCCTGCGTCGGTTTCCAGGGTCATGGTGCTTCCCACGATGCCCAGGGCATGGGCAAAGCGGCACACGCAGCGGCTTCCGTTGCCGCACATTTCTCCCCGGGAGCCATCGGCATTGTAAAAATGGAGGCGGAAATCCGCCTTTTCTGAGTTGTCAATGGCCATCAGACCGTCTGCGCCCAATTGGGCGCAGTATTTTTTTGCCAGATTTTCAAAGTCCAGGCGCTTCTTCCGGGCGTCCAGCACCAGAAAATCGTTGCCTGCGCCGTTCATGTGCCAAACCTGCATACCCTTCTCCTTAAAACTGACCGAAATAGTCGTAAACCGGCACCAGCGCTTCAAACAGCTTTCCGGCCCGCTCTGCCAGGCCCCGCCCGAAGATGTCCTCCGACACCGGCTCGGTGCGGATGCAGGAAATTTCCCGCCGCCAGGCAAAATAGGGGGCCAGAGCAGGATTTTCCGTTTCCTTTGGCTTTTTGTAGCATTCTGCCGTGACGGGAAGACCGGCCCGTTCCTGGGTTTGCGCCATTAGCTCCAGAAATTCACCGGGGCGGGCGGCAATGGCCCGGCGGAAATCCTCCATATACCCGGTTTTGGGGCGAAAAACGGAGAAACCGTACATTACCCCATCCGGGTTGATTTCCAAAAACACGCAGGGCCGCTCCATCCAGTAGTCCCCGTCCCGGCGGATGCAGCACCACAGGCTCTCTTTGTAGGGCAGGGGATGGTGCAGCCGGGCATCCCGGTAGATGCGGCTGACCTTCATGATGTTGCCCGGCTTCTGATAAGGCTGGAATAGTTCCTGGCTCAGCGCCTTCATGGGCTCGTACAGGGTGTCCACATATTCTTTTTTGTGGGCGGTAAACCAGTCCCGGTTGTTGTTCATCCGAATGCCCCAGAGAAAATCGATGGTTTCCGGGGTGAAGCCTTCAAACATGGCGCAGCACCTCTTTCTTTTTTTATAGTATAGAAAAAAACCGCCCCCTTGTCAAATGGAAGATTGACAGGAAAACGGACGGGCAGGCGCAAATAGACTGTAGGGGAGGTGAGCTTATTGTTAACCACCGTTTGGCTGATGCTCAGCGGCCTGATGTACTCCCTGCAGCTCTCCGGCGGCAGCTTCCCCGCGCCGCTGACGGCCCAGGAGGAGCGGCACTATCTGGAATTGTCCGCCCAGGGAGATTTGGAGGCCCGAAATGTACTCATCGAGCGCAATCTGCGCCTTGTTGCTCACATTATGAAAAAATATTACGCCCAGACAGCCGACCAGGAGGATCTCATTTCCATCGGAACCATTGGACTCATCAAGGGAATCACCACCTTTGACCCGACCAAAGGCACCCGCCTTGCCACTTACGCCGCCCGGTGCGTGGAAAACGAGATTCTCATGTATTTCCGCAGCCAGAAGAAAAGCAGTCAGGATGTGTCTCTGTCCGACTATATCGAAACCGGGACGGACGGGGCGGCGCTGTCGCTGATGGATGTGGTGTCGGAGGATGAGGATTTGCTGGAAACCGTCAGCAGCCGGGAGGCGGTGCGGGCGGTGTGCCGGGCGGTAAAAACCTGCCTGAGCGCGCAGGAGCGGCAGGTGATTGTGCTGCGCTATGGTCTGGGGGGCAAAGCGCCTATGCGGCAGCGGGAGGTGGCAGCGGTGACGGGAATCAGCCGCAGCTATGTATCCCGCATTGAGAAAAAGGCACTGCAAAAGCTGCGCCGGGCCATGGAAAATTCCTGGGGGAATTAGCGGTTATCCGTTCCGACGGACGCAAAAACAAGGGCCTGTTGCAAAAAACGCAACAGGCCCAAACTATTTTTCACTGGCCGCATCCGCAAAGCGGACAAATTGGAGTTTGTCGAGGTGTTTTTACTTCCCCGGCCGCCGGGTTGCGTAATTCCCACCGCTTTGAAATTGGGGAACGCCCTGCCGGGGGCGGTACTTTCTTGTGCAGACAAGAAAGTACCCAAAGAATCTGCCTAAGGGGCGCTTCG
>JBGVGH010000077.1:0-3050 GCA_045121575.1 Faecousia sp. | reverse complement strand
TCGGTGGTGAAAATGGGCGGCGACGCGCTGCTGGAAATCGCCTTTGACAAAATCGGCACCCGGAAGCTGATGGCAAAAACCGCTTCCGCCCACATGAAAAAGCTGTAATCTTCCCGCCATGCCCGGCATAGGCTTGCCGGGGGGATGTGTATGCGTTTCTGGATTCGCCGGATTGCCCGGATTTTGCTGGTGCTGCTGGTGGTGCTGACGGTGGTGCTGACGGTGGCCTTTTTTGTGATTCGGAGCAAATATTACAGCGTCATTGTAAATCTTGCTCAGGTGCAGGTGACAAACGCCACCTCGGACCTCATCAACGAAGCGGTGGATGCCCAGATTTCCAGCGGAAAAATCGCCTACGACCGCATTGTTTACTTTGAAAAAGACTTAAACGGGCGTATTACGGCACTGAAAACCAACATCGGCGAAGTCAACAAGCTGAAAACCGATACCCTGAATATCATCAACGATGAGATTCTGGAATATGACCATTCGGGCATCGGAATTCCCATCGGCAGCCTGATTCTGCCGGAATTTCTCTCCGGCCGGGGGCCGCAGATTCCGGTGCGGATTCTGGCCATCCGCAATTCCGATGCCGCCTTTGAAAGCAGCTTTACCCATGCGGGTATCAATCAGACCCTGCACCGGCTCAATATGTCCGTCCTGGTGGATGTGGCGGTGCTGGTGCTGGGCAAAACCGTCAATTTTACGGTAGAGAGCCAGGTGGTGGTGGCGGAAACCATCATCGTCGGCGAGGTACCGGATACTTTTTTACAAGCCGGAGGTTAACATGGACCCCAAAGAGAGAATGGAAGAACTGACCCGCCTTTTGACGGAGGCAAACTACCGCTATTATGTACTGGATGACCCCACCATGCCAGACTTTGAATATGACCGCCTGCTGCGGGAGCTGGAGGAACTGGAAGGGAAGTACCCGGCCTTTGCCGCGGAAAATTCCCCCACCCGCCGGGTGGGCGGCGAGGCGCTGAGCCAGTTTGAAAAGGTGGTGCATCCGGTGCAGCTCAACAGCTTGCAGGATGTGTTTTCCACGGAGGAGCTGACGGAATTTCTCCAGCGGATGAAAGGGGAGTACCCGGACGCCGCTTTTTCCGTAGAGCCGAAAATCGACGGCCTTTCCGTGGCGCTGGAATATGTAGACGGCCGCTTTGTCCGGGGCGCCACCCGGGGTGATGGCAATGTGGGCGAGAATGTGACGGAGAATCTGCGTACCATCCGCTCCATACCCATGGAAATTCCCGATGCGCCCGCCCGCCTGATTGTTCGGGGCGAGGTGTTCATGCCAAAACTCAGCTTTGAAAAGCTGAACGCCCGGCAGGAGGAGTTGGGCAAGCCCCTCTTTGCCAATCCCAGAAATGCCGCCGCCGGCAGCCTGCGCCAGCTTGACCCCAAAATTGCCGCCCAGCGGGGACTGGATATTTATATTTTCAACATCCAGCTTGCCGATGGCGTTTCCTTCCGGACGCATGCCGAAAGTCTGGAATATCTGAAGCAGCGGCGGTTTAAGGTGATTGAATACGCCATGCTTTCGGACACCGACGCGGTGGTGGCGGAAGTCATGTCCATTAACGACCGCCGGGAGCAGATGAGCTGCGACATTGATGGCGCGGTGGTAAAGCTCAACGACCTTTCCCAGCGGGAAAAGCTGGGAGCCACGGCGAAATTTCCCCGTTGGGCGGTGGCCTATAAATATCCCCCGGAAATCAAGCCCACGGTGGTGGAGGATATTGTGGTGCAGGTGGGACGCACCGGTGTGCTGACCCCCAAGGCGGTGGTGCGGCCTGTCCGTCTGGCCGGAACCACCGTGACCAACGCCACGCTGCACAATCAGGATTTCATCACCCAGCGGGACATCCGCATCGGCGATACGGTGCTGATTCGAAAGGCAGGGGAGATTATCCCGGAAATTTTGGAGGTGGATTTCTCCAAGCGGCCGGAAAACGCCCAGCCTTACTTCCTGCCCCCGGTCTGCCCGGTTTGCGGGGCAAAGGCGGAGCGGGACCCGGATGGCGCGTTTTTGCGCTGCACCGGGGCGGAGTGCCCGGCCCAGCTGGTGCGGCACATTGCCCATTTCACCAGCCGGGACGCCATGGACATTGAGGGCCTGGGCGAAGCCATTGTGGAAGCCCTGGTGGATGCGAAGCTGATTGCCTCCCCGGCGGATATTTACGAGTTGACTTTGGAGGATGTGAAAGCCCTCTGGAAGTCCGGCACCACCGCCGCCAAAAAGCTGCTTGCCGCCATTGAGGACAGCAAAAAGCAGGATTTGGGCCGCCTGATTTTCGCCCTGGGCATTCGCCAGGTGGGTGCGAAAACCGGCAAGGTGCTGGCCCAGCACTTTGGCACGCTGGATGCTCTGGCAACGGCAACCGTGGAGGATCTGACGGCCGTGCCGGATGTGGGTGCGGTGACGGCGGAAAACATCGCCGACTGGTTTGCCCAGCCCCAGTCCCGGCACATGATTGAAAAGCTGCGGCAGGCAGGGCTGAATTTTGAAAGCACCCGGCAGGTGACGGATACCCGGTTTGCGGGAAAAACCTTCGTTCTCACCGGGGCACTGCAAATGTTTACCCGGGAGGAAGCCACGGAAAAAATTGAGCTTTTCGGCGGAAAAGCCGCCGGTTCCGTGTCCAAAAAGACCAGCTTCGTAGTGGTGGGCGAGAACGCCGGCTCCAAGGAGAAAAAGGCACGGGAGCTGGGAATCCCCATTCTCACCGAGGCAGAATTCTTGGAAATGCTGCAATAAAAACAGACTGGATTTGGGGCGGTGTCCGTAAAACAGTTAAGGGAGCGTATCAATGCGATACGCTCCCTTTTTATATGCAGGGTTTGGGGCAGGCATGCCCCAACAAGATTATGACAATAAAATTGCCACCGTGGTAGGACTAAATTAACTTGGTTAATTGTAAAATGAAGTTGGACACGTAAAAGAAAAATCCATAGTGATATACCCGCATGATAAAATGTAGTTACCACACAACATTTATCGAGGGAGGGCAATCACTATGGACTGCCGTCATTATATCACAGATCTG
>JBGVGH010000076.1:0-6985 GCA_045121575.1 Faecousia sp. | reverse complement strand
TTCGACTTATCAATGCTTCATTATACAACATTGTAACCCCTTTTACAACCATTTTTCTGTTCAAATATCCGCCAGTTATTTCCCCTTTTCCCAGCGAAACAACAAAAAATGCGCCCGCAGGCGCAAAAAGCATTTTAAAATATCATCCCTGTGCAGGCACGGCAGCCGGAGAATCTCTTTCAAAAGCATTCGCCCAATCAGATTCCCCGGCCCCGTTTTCGCCCGGAATGACACGGACGCTTGTGGTTTACTCCACCGTCAGCACCATCTGCTGGCAATACTTGATGATGCTTCTTCTGGTGACAATGCCGATGAAAGCATCCTTGTCGTCCACCACGGGGACAAAATTCTGATATGTAGCCCGTTCAATCAGCTCGCACATGGAGGTGGTCACCCGCACCGGGATATTGTCCTTCCGGCGTTCGATTTCCATAATCCGCCGGGCCTCCGCCTGCCGCATATCCATGTAGCACATATTTTTCAGCGCCCACAGCAAATCCCCTTCCGTGAGGGTACCCCGGTACTCCCCCCGGCGGTTGAGAATGGGAAGGGCGGCAAAGCCCACCGCTTCCATTTTTTCCAGTGCCTGCCGGATGGTGAAATCGTCATATACATAATGACACATTGCCTTTGGTGTCAGAAAGAATAGAATGTTGTTCATAAAATCTCCTTTTGCCCGGCGGTGTTTCTTCCCCCGCCTTCGTTTATATTATAGCACATTCCCCATGGGAAAACATGAAGTATTTTTGTATACACAGCCTTTCACCTGCCGAATTTTTATGGCAATCTTTGTATATGTTCACCAATTCTACCAGGCAGAGAGTGGGATGCCCTTAAATTTTACTGGACTCTACCGGAAAAATGCGTTATGCTATGGAAAGCAATTTCAAGGAGGCTATTTCATGTCCAAAAGAATCAAGCTGCGTGACCGGAAACTTCCCGACTACACCCGGGGGGAAGAAATCATGAATATGGTGACCCACATCGTCGGCGGCGCCCTGGGCATCACCGCTCTGGTGCTTTGCATCATTAAGGCCTGCCTGCACGGCGACGGCATCGACCTGATGGGCGCCCTGATTTACGGAATCAGCGCCGTGGCGCTGTATGCCATGTCCAGCGTCTACCACGGCCTGCATCCCAGCACCGGCAAAAAGGTACTGCAAATTCTGGACCACTGCGCCATCTATTTTCTGATTGCAGGCACTTACAGCGTCATTGCCCTGTCCGCCCTGCGCCGGGTATCCCCTGCCCTGGGCTGGGGCATGTTCGGCTTTCAGTGGGGCATGGCCGCCCTGGCCGTCACCCTGACCGCCATTGATTTGAAAAAGTACACCGTTTTTTCCATGATCTGCTACATTGGCATGGGCTGGAGCATCATTTTCTTCATGCCCCAGGCCATGCAGGCCATGTCCGCGCCGGGCTTCTGGCTGCTGTTTGCCGGGGGCGTTGCCTATACCGTGGGTGCGGTGCTCTACGGCATCGGCTCCAAAAAGCGGTGGATGCACTCGGTGTTCCACATTTTCGTGGTGCTGGGGAGCGTCCTGCAATTTCTTTCCATTATTCTCTACGCCCTGTAATTTCCTTTGATTTTTCCCTCTCCCCGTGGTAGAATAAAGAAAATCAAATAAAATAATGGAGGTCGTTTCTATGGCAAACAAATATTCCGGCACCCAGACTGAGAAAAACCTGATGGCCGCCTTTGCCGGCGAGTCCGAGGCCCGCAACAAGTACACCTACTTCGCTTCCAAGGCGAAAAAGGAGGGCTTCGAGCAGATTGCCGCCCTGTTCCTCAAGACCGCGGAAAACGAGAAGGAACACGCCAAGCTCTGGTTCAAGGAGCTGGATGGCATCGGCTCCACCGCAGAGAATCTGGCTTCCGCCGCCAACGGCGAAAACTACGAATGGACGGATATGTACGCCGGCTTTGCCGAAACCGCCGAAAAGGAGGGTTTCCCGGAGCTAGCCGCCCGCTTCCGGCTGGTGGCGGAAATCGAAAAGCACCACGAGGAGCGCTACCGGGCGCTGCTTAAAAATGTGGAAACCGCCCAGGTCTTCGAAAAGTCCCAGGTCAAGGTGTGGGAATGCCGCAACTGCGGCCACATCGTGGTGGGAACCGCTGCTCCCGAAATCTGTCCCACCTGCAACCACCCCCAGAGCTATTTTGAAATCCACGCGGAAAATTATTGACGCGCAAACGCCGGCACCCGAAGGTGCCGGCGTTTTCTCTGTTTCTCAGGCGATGGGTTCGAAATCCGCAGCGCCGTGCTTGCACAGGGGGCAGATGATGTCGGCGGGCAGCTCCTCGCCTTCATAAATCCAGCCGCAGATTTTGCAGACGAAGCCCTTCTTGCCCTCGGTCTGGGGCTTGGGCTTGACATGGTTCTGGTAGTAGGTGTAGGTCATGGTTTCGGTGCTGGACATGACTCTGGCCTCCGTCACGGAGCAGATGAACATGCCATGGGTGTCCATATCGATATACTGCTCCACCTTCAGGCTCATGAAGGAGTTGATATACCGGGGCAGGAACGCCAGGCCGTTGTCCGACCGCAAAACCTCGGAGCCTGCGAACTTGTCCACATTCCGGCCGCTCTGGAAGCCGAAGGTCTGGAACACCTCAAAGGGGGCGTCGGTGGACAGGCAGTTGACATTCATCACGCCGGTCTGGCGGATGACATGGTGGGAATAGTTCTGCTTGTTGATGCACACGGCGATGCGGTTGGGGGTGTTGGTCACCTGGGTGACGGTGTTGACAATCAGGCCGTTGTCCCGCTTGCCGTCGTTGGAGGTCACCACATACAATCCGTATCCGATGTTGAACAGGGCGGACAGGTCGTTTTTGTTAGCCATGTCGGCGCTGTGGGCGATATAGTCCCGGCACAGCTCGTTGGCCAAATCCTCCAGCTGCTGGCCGCTCTGGTCGTTCAGGCTGGACATAATGCGCACCGTGGTATCGGTAAAGCGGATGTTCTTGCAGCCGGAAAGGGTTTCCTTCATCACCTTGGCAGCCAGAGGTGCCCAGGAGCCGTTTTCAATCAGGCCCACGGTGCGGTTCTGGAAATTCCGCTCGGTCAGGCCGTGGAGGAAGGTGTGCATAAAGGGGAACACATCGGCGTTATAAGTGGTGGTTGCCAGCACCAGCTTGCCATAGGAGAAGGCGTCGGAGATAGCCTGGGCCATGTCGCAGCGGGCCAGGTCATGCACCACCACCTTGGGGCAGCCCTTGGCCTTCAGCTTCTCGGCAAACAGCTCCACCGCCTTTCTGGTGTTGCCGTAGACGGAGGTATAGGCCACCACAATACCCTCCTGCTCCACGCCGTAGGAGGACCAGGTGTTGTACAGGTTCAGATAATACCCCAGATTTTCCGTCAGAATCGGGCCGTGCAGGGGCAGAATCTTCTGAATGTCCAGGGTTGCCGCCTTTTTCAGCAGCGCCTGCACCTGAGCGCCGTACTTGCCCACGATGCCGATGAAATAGCGGCGGGCCTCATCTGCCCAGGGCTCCTGCACATCCAGCGCGCCGAATTTGCCGAAGCCATCAGCGGCAAACAGCACCTTGTCCAGCACATCATAGGTCACGATGACCTCCGGCCAATGCACCATGGGAGCATTGACAAAGGCCAGGGTGTGCCGGCCCAGGGACAGGGTATCTCCCTCCCCCACCACCAGCCGGTTGTCCTCAAAGGCGGTGCCGAAGAAATTTTCCATCATGGCAAAGGCCTTTTTGGAAGAAACCACGGTGGTTTCGGGATAGACCTTCATAAAGTTAGCAATGTTGGCAGCGTGGTCCATCTCCATGTGCTGAATCACAAGGTAGGCAGGCTTGCGGCCCTCCAGGGTGTTTTGAATATTGTCCAGCCATTCATGGGTAAAGTGGGCATCCACCGTATCCATCACGGCAATCTTCTCGTCCATAATCACATAGGAGTTGTAAGACATTCCGTTGGGCACCACATACTGGCCCTCGAACAGGTCTACCTGATGGTCATTAACGCCGACATACTTGATATCATTGGTGATATACATAACGAAAAGCTCCTTTTTTCCATTCTGCCGGAATTCCGGCTGTTGACTTAACTTCTGTATTATAGTATAATGCGGCTGAAAAGTATGTTGGATTTCAAACACAGGTGGTCATTTATGGAGAAATATTTTGAAATTTTAGATGCCTGCCCCCTGTTTCAGCAGGTGGGTCAGGCAAACTACGGCAAGATGCTCCGCTGCTTCGATGCCCGGGTGCAGACGGTGAAAAAAAACGCCGCCGTATTCCACGAGGGGCAGCCTGCCTCCGTGGTGGGGGTGGTGCTCAGCGGTGCGGTGCAGGTGGTGCAGGACGATTATCTGGGCAACCGCTCCATCTTGTCCATGGCAGGCCCCGGGCAGCTTTTCTGTGAGGGTTTTGCCTGCGCCCAGGTGGATGCTCTGCCGGTGAGCATCATCGCCGCTTCCGACAGTCAGGTCATGCTCATCGACTGCCAGCATATTATGACCATGTGCCACAACGCCTGTGCCTTTCACAACCAGATGATTCGCAATCTGCTGGTATCCGTGGCGCAGAACAATCTGCTTTTGAGCCAGAAAATCGAAATTCTTTCCAAGCGCACCACCCGGGAAAAGGTGATGGCGTATCTGCTTTCGGAGGCAAAATTGCAGGGCAGCGACGATTTCACCATTCCCTACGACCGACAGGAGCTGGCGGATTTTCTGGGGGTGGAGCGCAGCGCCATGTCTACCGTCATCGGCAAGCTGAAAAGCGACGGCTTTATTGAGGTGGACCGCCGCCATTTCCGGCTCATCCGCTGAAAAAATATTTTGTGATAATATCACGGAAGGCCTCCTATGCTTTGGGTATACTGATGCCATAAAGAACAGGAGGTTTTCCCATGAAACTGAAAAATAAAGTTGCAATCATCACCGGCGGCAGCCGCGGCATCGGCTATGCCACCGCCGAAAAGTTCATCGAAGAAGGCGCCACCGTCATCATCACCGCCAGCACCCCGGAATCGGCTCAGGCAGGTGCCGCCAAGCTGCGGCAGAAGTACCCCGAGGCAACGGTTGGCTGCATCAGCCCCAACCTGAGCAGTCTGGAGTCGGTCAGAGAAGCCTTTGAGCAGGTGGCCGCAGACTACGGCCGCATTGACATTCTGGTAAACAACGCGGGAATGTCGGAAAGCACCCCCTTCGACGCCTATACTGAGGACACCTTTGACAAGGTGATGAACCTGAATGTGAAGGGCGTGTTCAACGCCAGCCATGCCGCCGCTCAAATCATGACCCGGTGCGGCACCAGGGGCGTGATTCTCTCCACCTCCTCCATGGTGAGCCGCTACGGCCAGCCCAGTGGCGTGGCCTACCCCACTTCCAAATTTGCCGTCAACGGCTTGACCCTGTCCCTGGCCCGGGAGCTTGGCTCCAAGGGCATCCGGGTCAACGCCGTGGCCCCCGGCATCACGGAAACGGACATGATGAAGGCCGTCCCCAAGGATGTCATTGATCCCCTCATTCGCCAGATTCCCCTGGGCCGGCTGGGTCAGCCCCGGGACATTGCCAACGCCTTTGCCTTCCTGGCTTCTGACGAAGCCAGCTATATCACGGGCGTGGTTCTGTCGGTGGACGGTCTGGCCCGCTCTTAAGGGTGACAAAGTCACGGAAGAAGCCCCATGCATCCTTTATAATGAGGTCATCAAGCAAAACGAATTAAGGAGGAACAAGTGATGTCTGCAATCAATGTAAATAAAAACAATTTTCAGGAGGAGGTTATTCAGTCCGACAAGCCGGTGCTGCTGGATTTCTGGGCGCCCTGGTGCGGCCCCTGCCGCATGGTGGTGCCGCTGGTGGAGGAAATCGCCAACGAGCGCAGCGACATTAAGGTGGTAAAAATCAATGTGGACGAGGAGCCGGAGCTGGCTTCCCAGTTCCAAATCGTCAGCATTCCCACCCTGCTGGTCGTGAAGGACGGAAATGTGGTCAACCGCTCCATGGGTGCCAAACCCAAGGCGCAGATTCTGGCCATGCTGTAAACAAAGAAACGGGAGGACACCACGCGTGTCCTCCCGAACTGCATTTTTCATTCTTCATTCGTCATTTGTACTTATGCCTGCGCCAGTTTTTCCAGGCCCGCCCGGTTCACAATCTCGATGGTGCCCCGGGTGAGGTGAACGAGGCCCTCGTTCTGGAAATAGCGGAGCATCCGGGTTACTACCTCCCGGGGATTGCCCAGGTGGTTGCCGATGGCCTCGTGGGTGGTTTTCAGCACCGGGCTGCCCTCCAAATCCGCTTCCTGCAACAAAAAGGCAGCCAGCCGCTTGTCAAAGCTCTTCCACAGCACCTGCTCCATCAGCCACATCACATTGGAAAACCGGGTGGCCATAATCTGGTTGGTGTAATTGGAGATAAGCGCGGAGGAGAGCATCATCTGCTTGTAAATCTCCGGGCGGATGACCCAAAATTCCGTATCCTTCTCCGCCTCAATGGTGATTTCAAACTCAATGGAGCTGAGCATACAGGAAGCCGACAGCATACACAAATCCCGCTCCAGCAGCCGGTAAATGGTGATTTCCCGGCCCTCGTCGGAGAGGATATAGGCCCGCAATTGCCCGCTGCGTACCAGAATCAGCCCGGTGCATTCCACATTCCCGTTGTGCACCACCGTCCCTTTCGGCACTTTCCGCAGCACGCTGTTCTGAAGCAGAAGCTGTTGCTGCTGAGCATCCAGTTTGTCCCAAATGGCAAAATAATCGGAAAATTCCATGACTTCATCCCCCTTTCCTTGCAGTATAGACCATTTTCGAAAAGATGTCAATGCGCCGTTTTTGCGGGGCATTTTCTTTTTTCAGAATAACATTTCTTTGGTTAATTGTAAAATGAAGTTGGACACATAAAAGAAAAATCCATAGTGATATACCCGCATGATAAAATGTAGTTACCACACAACATTTATCGAGGGAGGGCAATCACTATGGACTGCCGTCATTATATCACAGATCTG
>JBGVGH010000075.1:0-29851 GCA_045121575.1 Faecousia sp. | reverse complement strand
TTGCCCACTCCTGTGCCCGATACGCATCCCGCACTGCTAATACATCTCCCATTTGACACCATCCCTATCTGTTTTCTTGAAAAACTCACCGTGAGTTTTTTAAGTTTTGGGATATTGTATCACTTCTGGTGGCGCGAGGATAGGCGGGCGGTTATTGAGCGCTTACAAATGAACTAAAAGGAGAAATTAACTATGAAAACTACTAACACTATCAATACCACCAACAACAATGCTGCAACTTATAACTTCCCTCCGTGCAGCCCTGAGGAATTCCTCGATACCATCAACATGGAGAGAGGCGACATTGACAAGAACTGGGAAATTGTAAATGCCTGGACTTGGGAACAGAGATTTGCATACTACGAGCGCTGTGCAAATCAGCCGAGAGAAGAAAGAAAAAGCCCGTGGGAAGCCGTTATCGAAAGATGCATCGAAAAGCTTTGCTTGGGCAAGGTGTTCGAGGTGTTCTACAACATCTCTGATGAAATGGAGCCTATTGCCGTCGTAGCGTCTAAGAGAAAGAAAGACGGCACAATCAACCCCAAGGACATTCATACTTTTGTGCATTACACCCCTGGAGACATCGAAGTGAAGGACATTGCCATGATGAACGAGTATAGCCGTATCGTGGAAGAAAAATATGGCATTCATCCTCGTCTCCTTATTGTAGGTGGGGAATTTGATAACACTGTACTTCAGGCGATTGTGGCTTTTGGCAGAGACTTTTCTCTCTTTGCCAAGAAAAAAGACTAACCAATCAACACACTATACTTTACATACAGAAAGGGAAATTAATTATGAAAACTACTAACACGAACAATAATGCTAATACCCCCGCTATTACTGAAATCAAGTATATTTCCAATTACAAGGAGATTCGAAATGAGGATGGCTGCAGCCGTATCAATATTCAAGCTACGCTGTGCAACTCCGTTGAGGTTGCGTTGTCTTCTTATATGTTTAGCGTATGGGGTAACGTCCTCGTGACCAACATCATTACCGGCGAAGAATGCGTTTACAACCATCTGGAGTTGAAAGAGTGGTGCGGCACATTAACGCTGGACGAATTGGCAAATTATCATATGAGAAGAGTTAGGGAATATGGCGAAAGCAGTCATATTGCAGAATACTATTTTACAGTGATAAATGAAGCAGACACAGTCGATGATGATAAAAATCCTTTATGGAAATTAGAAGTCTGTAAAGCTGATACCGAGGAGCTGATTGAAAGCAGATGCTTTAGCAGCATTCGCAATATGGTGGAATATGCAGATACCCATTTGCTGAACTGGCGTTATCCGAAGAGTGGGAAAGTAAACTGCGCTTTCTATGCCAACGGATATGATATTACAAAACACTTTGAAGCACAAAGCAGAAAAAACTTTACCCTTGATACTGACAGCGGCTGGAATCATGTTCTCTATGTAACAGTTCCCAATGAGGAGTGCACTTCCGCTGAGGAAACAGTCGAAAATGCAGCCGAGACCTATATTTGTAGTATTTGTGGCAAAGAGCATTCTGTGCAATCCGGAAAGTTTAATCCTTGGCCTGTAAGAGTGCCTGTAACAGCGGAGGGTATCAGAAACTACTGTTGCACAAGCTGTTATGAGCAGTATGTAAGCACAATGTACAAGTTCATGTTTACCGTATCTCTTTTGCATGGTGTAGATGAAAGATTCAATAAGTATCCTGAAAACCAAGAAGGATATATCAGAATGCTTTCTGGCATGACTATCGAGGAATTGGATTCGATTATTGAAGAAGAACATCTGCGTGAGCAAAATGTAATGTTTTGCCTGAGATTCTTGGAAACCAATCGTGCTATGGCTGAGAAAAAGCGTATCAAGGAAGAAGAACGCAAGGCTCGTGCAAGAGAGCGTGCGCGTGAACGTCGCGCTGCTGCAAAGGCAGCAAAGCTGGCTGAGCAGGCAACCAAGTAAGAATTCAAACACACTATACTTTACTAACAGAAAGGATTTACTACTATGAAGACTACATACCCTATGGGAATGGCCGTTCCCAAGATGAACAACTGGTGGGACCAGCATAACTTAACCGTCGAAGAGGCAAGCGCTTACTTCCGTATTGGTGAGCATACCGTACGCCGGCTCATTGCAAATAATCCTGACGCAAATTTCATTTTGCGTGTTGGCACCCGCACCCTGATTAAGAAGCGTGTGTTTGCTGACTTCCTGGATAGATGCAGTTCTGTCTGAGGAGGAAAGCGCACTATGAAAATCGATTTAACCGGCCAAAAGTTTCACCGCTTACAGGTCGTACAGAAGTCCGAAGAGCAGAGCAAAGCGGATGCGGTCCTTTGGGACTGCATCTGCGACTGCGGCTCCAAAACTACTTCCACCACCGCGCAGCTGCGAAGTGGCCATAAAAAGAGCTGCGGCTGTCTGAAACGGGTATCTCATGCGAAAGACATCACCGGTCAGCGATTTGGTATGCTGACCGCAATGAAACACGTCGGAACGAATAAGCATCGCAAAGCGCTTTGGAAGTGTAAATGTGATTGTGGCAAAACAACTGTGGTTTCATCTGTTGACCTTGTTACAGGCAACACCAAATCGTGCGGTTGTTTGGGTAAACATTTTGCAAAACGAAATTTACTTGAAGGAGGATTCTATGGCAAGAACAAGTTCTAAGCGGAGGGACAGTAAAGACCGTGTTCTTGAAAAGGGTGAATACCAAAAGAAGAAAACGGGTCTCTATGAATACCGCTATGAAGATATTCACGGTATTACTCGGAGTATCTACAGTTGGCGTTTGACGGCATCTGACCCTCAACCGAAAGGGAAGGCACCTTGCAAACCGCTGCGGGACATGATAAAGGATATCAACGAGGACAAGCATAACCATATTGATACGTTCGTTGCAAAAACGACGACTCTCAATGACAGATTTGATATCTATATTGAGGGCAAAATCGACCTGCGCCGTTCCACACGACAAAACTATATCTATATGTATGATAAGTATGTCCGCGGTACAGTTGGCCGGATGAAGATGTGTGATATCAACTACTCCATCATCCAGCGATTGTATAACAGCATGATTACGAAATGTGGGTTTAAGCCTAATTCGATGGAGGCGCTACATACAGTGTTGAACCCGATTTTCGAAAGAGCTGTGTGGGACAGCATTATTGAGTCCAATCCCTGCCCTAAAGCGATGAAGCAAATCCGCAAAAGTGATGCATGGGTAAAGGGTAAGAGAAGTGCACTGACACGCGAACAACAGAAGGTTTTGATGAATTTTTTGGAATCATCACCGGAATATCGCCATTGGAGGAATATCATAGTTGTTCTGCTTGGCACAGGTATGCGAATCGGAGAATGTCTTGGATTAACATGGCAGTCGTGCAACTTTAATACTGGTGAAATTACTGTGGACCACACATTGAATTATCGCCCAAATGAGAATGGACATAGCTGTAGTTACATTGAATTTGCGACCAAAACAGTTGCGGGACAGCGAATTATCCCGATGTTCGATGAAGTTCGTATCGCTCTTCTGGATGAGAAGCAACGGCAGGAAGAAGCGGGTGTTGCAGATGAGATAATTGACGGCGTATCTGGTTGGGTTTTTACAAACCGATACGGTAGGGTGTGTAAGCCCAAGAGCATTAACAACGCAATTACACGCATTTGCAATGCTTACAATATGATGGAGCGTGAGACAGCCAAAAAAGAAGGCCGCGAACCAGTCTTATTGCCACACTTTACATGTCATCAGCTACGCCACACTTTTTGCACGAGGCTTTGTGAATTTGAAAAAAGGCCTAAATTTGTACAGTATGTAATGGGCCAAGCTGATATCAAAACGACTATGGATGTATATGCCGAGGTTGACAAGAATGCCCAGAAAGAGGCATCGCTTCAATGGCAAGGCTCCGTATTTATCAAATGATGCTCCAATACATTCCAAGCCCTGGTTGCTCACGCAGCCGGGGCTTTTTACAGACCTTGACAGCAGGCTGCTTTTGTGCAATAATATGGACAGAGTTCAATCCAAGTTGGTAGTCTGAAATTTACCACAGATTTACCAATTTACCAAGGTTTTACCAATTCTGCCCGCCGAGATATGGCCTGTAGCGACCTGCAGTGAGAACGTATGAAACACCCCGTTTTTGGGCTGTTTTGGTGACCTTTAGCGGCCTTTAGTGAGAGGATATGTAAGGTTATGAGAGGCGTTACACTATTCCCCACCATGAAGCCGCAGGACTAAAGAAATAAACGCAGCGGGCTGACCGGAATCTGGTCAGCCCGCTGCGCATATAGAAGATTCATCATGAACGAAAATGGTTAGGAGGCAGTATGGTTGACCATATCATAGAGAATGCAATCGAGTATGTAAAAGAGATATTTTCCGGTGATAGCAGTGGCCATGATTATTTCCACACAATCCGGGTTTACCGCCTGGCCACGGAAATTGCGAAACAGGAAAACGCAGATGTTACCATCGTTCAATTAGCCGCGCTGCTGCATGATGTGGATGATGTTAAGATTTCGCCGGAAACGCATGATGGCAAGAAAAATGCCGTCCGTTTTATGCGAACCAATGGGGTGGAGGAAGAAGTTATCCGTGCGGTATGCAAAATGATCGATGAGGTTGCATTTGTGGGAACGGATTCTGTTGCACCCAGTACCATAGAGGGAAAATGTGTACAGGATGCAGACCGGGTGGATGCAATCGGGGCAATTGGAATTGCCAGAGCCTTTGCCTACGGTGGCAGCAAAGGAAGAAAAATATATGACCCGGATGTAGCACCGAAAATGGGAATGAGCAAGGAAGAATATCGGAAAAATCAGAACGCGCCCAGCATCAACCATTTCTATGAAAAACTGCTGCTGTTAAAGGATATGATGAACACCGATGCGGCAAAGAAAATCGCGGCCCATAGACATGCGGTGATGGAGGATTTCCTGCAGGAGTTTATGGCAGAATGGGAAGGGGAAAGATGAAAGCATTTTGAATGAAAAGGTGCTGTCATCTGGGGTAAGAGGAATTTGATATGAAGAAAAGAATGGCGGTGCTTATGGTGCTGCTGTGCCTGCTTGTGACCGGGTGCAGCAATGAATATGCCCGGGCAGAATACAACTCCGCGGCGAAAATCGCGTCCTCCGGGGACCGGTATTCCAAGACAAAATCCGTATTTACCTCGGTGAAGGAAAGCTACCGCCTGACGGCCTCCCGGTTTGACGGGCGGGAAACCCTGTGGACCCAGCATCTGGCGGAAGGGGAAACGGTGCAGCTGAAAGTGCGGCTCACCCTCGCCAAAGGGCAGGCAAAGCTTGTCCATGTGGATGAGGAAGGGCGCATCACCACCCTGCTGGAATGCACAGCGGAAACAGACAAGGACGAATACATCACCCTGTCGCTTTCCATGCCCAAGGGGAAAAATAAGCTGAAGCTGGTGGGATACGACTGCAAAAATCTAACCTGCGAATTTATTTTCCCGGAGGAATAAGCATTTACAGAAACCCTTTGAGCAGATGCCCTTTTCTTTCGTGAAAGAACGAAAGAAAAGGAACTTTTGCGGGGCAGCTTGCCTGTAAAATCCACGGTTGCATGAAAACGGGGTATCAAAAAAACGAATCCCTCTGACGGCGCGTCGGAGGGATTTTTCTGCATAAATTGGGTTTTGGGCGGAGGCTGGGGCCGTGGACTCCGGCGCGGCTATGCCAGAAATAGCTTGAATTTGAATATGAATTGTGATATAACCAATTTTATACTGGGAAGCCCGGGGCTGGCTTCCGAAAAACCAGGGCTTAACGAGGGAGTTCTTTATGGTAGGAAAAACGCTGGACAGAATTTATGCAGCCAGAGAAATTGCGACAAAATCGGAAATGAAAATCATCGATGGAATTTTGAATATTCAGCCTGACGAAATCATTTATCTTTCCATCAGCGACCTGGCCTCCAGGCTGAAGGTGGCGGAGGCGACCCTTGTGCGCTTTTGCAAGAAGCTGGGCTATAACGGCTTTCAGGATTTTAAACTTCATCTGAGTCAGGAAACGGGCAGAATCGAAAAACCCACCGACAACTGCGTGGCCAAAAAAATTGCGCTGCAAATGGTGGATGCCATCAATGAAACCTCCCGCAGCGTGAATTATGAGCAATGCCTTACCATTGCCGACTGCATGATCCGCGCGGGCAAAATTTGCGCGTTTGGTGTGGGCAATTCCGCCATTACCGCCATGGAAATCAGCAATGTGCTTGCCCGTATCGGCGTGATGGTCACTTACACCGCCGATAGCCATTTGCAGGCCATGATTACCAGCAATCTTTCGGAAAATGACCTGGTGATTCTCATCAGCGTTTCCGGCAGTACCAAGGATATTATCGATGTGGCGGACATTGCCAAAAAGAACGGAACAAAAATCCTGGTCATCACCTGTTATGACCGTTCTCCGCTGGCCAAGTATGCCGATTATATTCTCCTTTCCACCCGGCGGGAGGCTGCCTATGAGGGCGGTTCCGTTTCCACCATCGGCTCCATTTCTTATTTAATCAATGTGCTTTACCACGCCATTTACGAACGGCTGGGTGAAAAAAGCGATGAATATACCATGCGTGCTGCCAGCGCCGTGGCCAACAAATCTTTGTAATGAGGTATTTTATGCTGCAAGACAGACAAATCGACAGAATGGTGATGAAGGTTTCCCGCCTGGAGCAAATGTATTCCCAATTCCTTGTGCGCCGGGTGATTTCGCCCCGTGTGTTTATCACCCGGAATGGGGTGGAGCGGGAAATGGTGCGGGGCGCGTGCTGGGGCAGGGATTTCTCCTGCGAAACATTCTCTTTTATTGCTCAGAATCTGCAGCCGGATGAAAAATACTATGTTTTTGCCGATACCGGCGCGCCGGAGCATCTGGTGTGTGTGAACGGCAAAAAGGTGGGTATGCTGGATTATATCACCAACGCCTTTGAACCCCAGGCAAGAACCCACAGATATCTGCTGCTGGAGGGCCTGAAAAACGGGGACAGGGTGGACTTGCAGGCCTACTATTCTCACCCGCTTTCGGGACTGAACCCCTATGACGAGCCTTTTACTTTCTCCTATGACGGCCTGTATGAGAAAAGACCTTATGAGCAGATTGGCCTTGCAGTGCTGAATCAGCCGTTAAAGGAGCTGTGCCAGAAGCTGGCGCTGCTGAACAAGCTTTATCAATCCACCCAGGAAGGCTATCGACGGGCAGAGATTGAAAGACTGTATCTGGAATTGTTCAAAATTCTCCCGCTGGAAAAGGAATGCCCGGCGGAAGCGGCGGTGCTGGCGGCTACGGAGCGAATCACCCGCTTCTTCTCCACGGAACGGGAGCGGCCGTATGTTGGAATTATCGGCCACAGCCATCTGGACACTGCCTGGCTGTGGACGGTGGCGGAAACAAGAAGAAAGCTGCACAGAACGGTGTCCAATGCGGTTACGCTGCTGAACCGGTATCCGGAATACAAATTCTTTATGTCCACGGTGCTGTATCTGCAATGGATTGAGGAGGACGACCCCGTCCTTTTTGCCGAAGTCAAGCGACTCATCAAAGAGGGGCGGTTTGAAGTTAACGGCGCCACATGGGTCGAGTGTGACGGAAATCTGACCGGCGGCGAGGCATTCTGCCGGCAGTTTGTGCGGGGAAAGCGGTACCTGCGGGAGAAGTTCGGTTATGAGTCCGACACCTTCTGGCTGCCTGATACCTTCGGTTATTCCGCAGCGCTGCCGCAAATCATGAAAAAATGCGGCGTGTCCTATTTCCTTACCACGAAGCTCAGCTGGAATGACACGAATCGCTTCCCCTATGAAACATTTCTGTGGAAGGGCATTGACGGAAGTGAGATTCCTACCCATTTCAACAGCATCCACACATGGATTGACGAGCAATCCGTGAAAACCCGCCTGGAGGGTGTTCATGACAAGCGGGAGAGCAATGCGGTTCTGATGGCCTATGGCTTTGGCGATGGCGGCGGCGGCCCTGCCGACGAAATGGTTTCCCAGGCGATTTTTACGCAGCAGCATTGCGCGGATGCCCATGTGGAGCATACCTCGGTATCTGATTTTATGAAGAAGGTCAGCGCCCGGGAGCTGCCCGGCTATTTCGGAGAGCTGTATTTGGAGCTGCACCGGGGCACTTATACCACAAATCATGACCTGAAGATGTATAACCGCCGGCTGGAGGAGGCGCTCCACGATGCGGAGCTGCTTTCCGTCCTTTCCGGGGACAGAAACGGGAAGACGCTTACGGACCGGCTGTATGATACGCTCATGCTCAACCAGTTCCATGATATTCTCCCCGGTACCTGCATTGCTGAGGCAACGGACGAGGCACTGTCCCAACAGGCAGAGGCACTGCGGGAGGCGAAGGCCTATCTGGCCGGTAAGGGCAGAAAGCGCTACTTTAACACCCTTGCCTTTGACCGAACGGAGATTCTGCCGTCGGACAGAGGCCAGAGCTATTTGTCTGTGAACGGCCAGCGCACGGTGGCACCCTATCGCTTTCCGGGGCTTGGCTACGGCAAACGGCTTCTTTTGGAGCAAATGCCCTTTTCCTTTGACGGGGAAACTGTAAAGACTCCCTATCTGACTGCGGTCATTCGCCAGGGGCAGATATGCTCCCTTGTCTACGAGGGCAGGGAACTGGTTGCCGAAGGCTTCCACATGGTCAGAGCCTATGAAGACATTCCCTGCATCTATGACAACTGGGACATCGACGCGGACTACACGCTGAAGGAAAAACCGGTGAGATTCCTGGGACAGGAGCTGGTGACGCTGGGAGAATATCTGCTGGTTATCCGGGCTAGGTATGCCGTGGCGGAGCATTCTCTGCTGGAAACGGATATTCGCTTCCGGTATGACTGCCCGCAGGTGGAGTTTGAAAACAGGCTGATTTCCGGAGATATGCACACACTGATTCGGGCGGAATTCGACAGCACCCTTTTTGCGCCCACCTACAGGTGCGAAACCCAGTTTGGCTTTGTGGAGCGGAACTGTTTCCATCGGGAAAAGAGCGACATTGCCAAATTCGAGGTGTGTTCCCACAAGTGGACAGACTTGTCGGAGTACGGCATGGGCATTTCTTTGCTCAGCGATTGCAAGTATGGCGTGTCCTGCCAGGGCGGCAGACTGGGCATTACACTGCATAAGAGCGGAACCCATCCTGATGCCCGGGGAGATGTTGGCCAGAGCCAATTTGCTTATGCCATCTACCCCCATACCGGCGGGCTGGGCATGGAAACGGTGCGGCAGGCATACAGCTTCAATTACAAACCGGTGCAAACGGCCACCCGGGATTTGACGGTGCCCTTTGCACTGCGGGGCGGGGAAACCGTCGTGCTGGAAACCGTGAAGTACGCAGAGGACGACGGCATCGTGCTTCGTCTGTACGAGGCCATGGGAGCCAGCGCAAAGGCCGTACTCTCTGCCGAGGGCAGCGAAATTGTAGAATGCAATATTCTGGAGGATGAAATTGCGTTGCTTGGCAGCGGGAGTGCCGAATTGGCGTTTGCGCCGTTTGAAATCAAAACCATAAAAATCAAATAATCTTCGTCAGGACTCCGGGGAGCTTCTCCGGAGTCCTGATTTTTATTTTTTGAAACTGAATTTCAAAAAATGGCAAAAAATTTAAAAATTAGTTTCAAAATCTATTGACATTCCGCAGGGAACATTATAGAATACAAATATAGAAAAAATAAAAAACGCATTTTGTGCAACTTGTATAAAACATGGGTGCCGGAAATGTGCAGAAAGGATAAGAAATGAGCGCTTTAGAAAGAGGTTTGATTGTATCCTGCCAGGCTGTCAAAGGAGAGCCGCTGTATGGATACGGAATCATGCACCTGTTTGCCAGGGCGGCAAAGGCCGGAGGCGCCTGCGGCATTCGGGCACTGTGTGACGATGTGGACAGTATCAAAGATGAGGTGGATCTGCCGGTCATTGGCCTTGTAAAGCAGTGCTACGAGGACAGCAGCATTTACATTACCCCCACAAAAGCAGAAATCGACAGACTGCTGAAAACCCGCTGCGATGTTTTGTGCATGGATGCCACCCTGCGCGACAGACCCGGCGGAGAAACGCTGGAGGGGCTGTACACCTATGCCCGGGAAAACGCCGCAGGGCGTGAGCTTATGGCGGATGTTTCCACCGTGGAGGAGGCGATTTACGCCGATCAGCTGGGCTTTGATTACATTTCCACCACCATGCGGGGCTATACCGCCTATACCAGCCAATGCGCCATACCGGACATTGGGTTTATGGTGGAATGTAAGCAGAATATCAAAAACGCCAAGCTCATTGCCGAAGGTGGCGTATTTGAGGTTTCGCACATGGAGCGGATTTCTGAGGTGAACCCCTACGCTGTGGTGGTCGGCTCGGCCATCACCCGCCCCAGCGTCATTACTGCCAGATTGCTGGGCGCACTGAAATTAGAGGATTGATATGAAACTGGTATACATCCCCCTGGACGAACGCCCCTGCAACTATCATTTTGCGGAAAAGATTGCCCGGGGTACGCCGATAGAGCTGCGCAGGCCCGCCCGGGAAATCCTGGGCAATAAGAAAACGCCTGCTGATTTTTCCCGGTTGCGCGCATTTATGCTGGAAAACGCCAGCCGGGCAGACGGATATGTGGTTTCGCTGGATATGCTGTTGTACGGCGGTATTGTGCCTTCCCGGCTGCATCATTTGTCCCGGGAGGAGCTTACCCAAAGGCTTGCCGTGCTGGACGAAATCAAGGCAATCAATCCCGATGTGAAGATTTACGGCTTTGCGCTGATTATGCGCTGCCCCAGATACTCCAGCGCCGATGAGGAACCGTCGTATTATGAACATTGCGGCAGAGAGATATTCCTGACCGGGCAGGTCAAGCACAAGCAGGAGCTGGGACTGCTGGAGCAGCCCCAGGCGCAGGCGCTTCTGGAACAGTACGCCGCAGTGACAGGGGATGCCCTTTCCGATTACGAGCGGCGCCGGCAGGTGAACCGGCAGATGCTGCTGGAAATCATCGAAAAGCTCCACAGTTCCATTGATTATCTGGTGATTCCGCAGGACGATTCGGCCCAATACGGCTACACCACCATGGACAGGGAAGCGATAAAGGCGGAAATCCGGCGCAAGGGTCTGGAAGATGTTGCCATGTATCCCGGTGCGGACGAGGTTGGCATGACGCTGACCGCCCGGGCGGCCTGCGAATACATGAATCGCACGCCGAAGATATACTGCGACTTTACCCGGGAGGAAGCCCGGCAGCTGACACCCCTGTACGAGGACAGACCGGTGGGACTGACGCTCCCGTATCAAATCGACACCGCCGGGTGCGCCTGCGTGAGCCGGGCGGAGGAAGCGGATATTCACCTGTTTTTGAATTACCCCACCGCGCAGCAGCTGGAGGTTTGGGAAGCGTCCGAGCTGAAGGATGACCGCAGAAATCTGGATGCCTTTACGGACAGAATGACAGCCAGCGTCCGCGCAGGTCGTGTAACGGCTCTGGCGGATGGAGGCTTTTGCAACGGCGGCGATGAAGCGCTGATGCTGCTTGTGGAGAATAAGCTGGGCGTGCTGAATTTGTCGGCTTACGCCGGTTGGAATACCTCCTCCAATACCCTGGGGACGGTTATCTGTCAGGCGGTGTTTGTGTTTCTGTTTGGCGACAGCCGGGAGCAGAAATGCTTTCTGGCAGAACGAATCTGCGAGGATGTGGGCTATTGCGGCCATGTCCGCAAATATGTGACAGACTGCGTTTTGCCGGAAATGAATTTGAACTATTTTGACGCCGGCTCTGTGGAGGGCGATGTTTCAAAACGGGTGCGGGAAGAACTGGAAAACTATTTAAAAGAGAAGTTCCCCCCAATTTCGGAAAGATATTCAATCAGCCACTGCGCCATGCCGTGGAAAAGAATGTTTGAAGTCGAGCTTTCCATGAAAGAGAGGGCGCAATGAGAAAAGCGGCAGGAAAAATTGCCGTGATGATGGTTTGCGTGGTGATGATAATGGGAATTGTTGCAAATGGGTCGGATCGTGCATCCGCACAGCAGATGAATACCGCCCGGGCGGCGTTCCGGGCAAGGGGCGTATGGCACAGGCCAAACTCCAGCGGCAGGGAAACCACGCTTCCGGGGCTTTGCGAGGTGCTGGATGAATTTCAGGCCGCCGGTGTGAACATGGTGTTTCTGGAAACATTCTATCACGGAATGACGGTTTTCAAAACCAATCTCATTCCCTATTACACGGATTTCCGGAATTACAGCTACGGACAATACCCGGATTATCTGACCGCCTTTGCCTGCGAGGCAGAAAAACGGGGAATTGAAGTCCACGCCTGGGTGCAGGATTTTTATGTGGGCATTGACGAAACCACCCCGCTGGTGCGGTTCCATCCGGATTGGATGCTGCGTGACCAGAATGGACAGATTCGGCACAAAACCGAGGGCCAGTCCGTGGGCGGATACCTGTTCCTGGATCCGGCCAACCTGGAGGTGCAGGACTATCTGGTGGCGTTTTATGATGAATTGCTCACCAAAGTTCCTCAAATCAAGGGATTGAATCTGGATTACATCCGCTATCCCGTTTCCCGGTTTGAGGACGGAACAGATACGGGCTATACGCCAATTGCCATGGAAACCTTTTCAAAGCAGCGGGGGCTGACACTGAGCATCGAAAATCCACGGGCGGATTTGAATGCCCAAATCCGGGACAGGGGACTGCTGGATGCCTGGACGCAATACCGGGCTGACAATATCACCGGCTTTGTGGGCCGTGTGCGTGCCATGGTCAACAGCAGGCACAAAGGGGTGCTGCTGTCCACGGCGGTATTCCCGGAAGTGGAGCAGACCTACATACTGAAAAAGCAGGACATCCGAACCTGGCTCGGCAATGGCTACATAGATATTATTACGCCGATGGTGTATTTCTATGATGCGGAGCGGATTGCCTCCGCGGTTCGGGATATTCGGGAAATAGCCCCGCATACATATTGTTATACCGGGCTTTACACGACCTATCACAACCAGAGCGTGTCGGAGCTTGCGGCGCATATCCGTGCCAGCGACGGTGCGGGCGCAGACGGTTTTGTGCTTTTCGATTCGGCGAAAACCTTTTTTGATTCGGCAGAAAACTATGGCAGTTATCTGCGGGAGCAATTTGGCGCAGCGGATGATACGCAGACCGAAACACAGGAGCCGGACGACCTGACAGAAACCGAAGAAACGGAAAAACCGGAGAATGGGACGGAAAAAGGCGGATTTTTCAACAGAATGATCCGGGCAATTTGCAACTTTTTCGGGCGCCTGTTCCATATTGGGGGATAGTATGAAACAGAAACTGAAAAGAATGATTCTGCTGATTCTTGTGATTGCACTTCTGGTGCCGTCCACGGCGGTGTATGCCGCAGACGAGGGCGAATACACAAGAGATGTGACGGTCAGGGACATTACGGTAGCGGTGGGCAGCACGACCATCTCCGGTGTCTACTCCGACCCGGTGGATTATTGGGAAACCGCATCCTCCGGTATGCTCAACGATTATGAGATTCGTTACGACCGCCTTGGTGACGGGGATAGCGTGATTTACACCGCCTTTTATCCCAAAACCATCACAGGCCGTCAGGGCAGCTATACTGAGTATGTCTGCCAGAATGAAAACGGAAAGTATGTGGTCAGCCAAATCAACCAAAGCGGTGACGGAAGCACCTACATCCCGGTCAACGGCTTTGTGCTTTCCCTGAGCACGACCCGGTATCCCGATTTTGCAAAGGTGGGAGATACGGTTGTGCTGGGCGGCAGCGCATTGCGCATTCCCACCAAGGCAATCGAGTCCGATGCCGGAATGCGAATCGTGGTGGACGCCACCAATTCCAACCGGACAATGCCCATGGTGGTTTATTACGACTACCAGTTTGGCGCAAAAACCGGAACCAATATCTACGGCACGGAAATGACCTGTCGGTATGATTTTGAGAAAAACACCTTCGTGGTTGACAGCTTCCGGGGCTTCGGACAGGGCGACGATTCCGGCTCCGAAATTCCGGACAACGGCTTCGTTGTCAGTGCCTACGGGCCGGGTTATCGGCAGCTGCTGGCGAGAATGCAGCTGTTCAGCCCCGGCGACGAGGTGAAAATGGTGGGCTTTGACTACATCCGTTTCGGCGGTACGGTGAGCGGAGAGTTCCAGTTCGTCAATCCCACTCCGGAAGAAAATCCTGCGGGAATGGAAACCGAAACAACACCTTTCCCGGCCTATCGCGGAGAAAATCAGACCATCATTTACAAAGACGGCTGGAAATACCAGCAGGCGGCCGGCACGGGAACCAATGTTTACGGATACGAGGCCGCCGTTGATGCCGAGGGCATCGTGGTGGAGCTGGGTGTGAATGTATCTGCAATCCCGGAGGGCGGATATGTAATTTCCGGCCACGGCAAGGGACGGGATTTCATCCGCTCCAATATCGTGCTGGGCGCAACGGTGGTGCTGGATGAGGCCGGCAAGACCTACAGCGTATCCACCACGCTCAACAGCTATTACGAAAACCTGGTGACCAGCGTAAACAGCGCCATCGACAGCGCAAAAACCAAAATCAAGCAGCTTTACGATGTGGATGCATCTGCCCTCAACCGCTATATCGAGCAGGCCACGCAGGAGCTTGCAGCGCTGAAAACGGTGAAAGAGGAAATTGAACTGGCGCTGGAGGATGAGAACCTGACCCAGAGCCAGCGGCTCAGCATTTTGATGCGATACAACAACAGCCAGCTCATTATTGAGAAGCTCCGGCAGAAAATTATTGTTTCCTCTGTGGAAAGCAAGAAAGTTTCCGCCCGGGCGGTATGGCACAGGCCGGTGGAGCAGACCTATGCGGACATTGAAGCGAATGTAAAGCTCTACAGGGACATCGGCATCAACCTGGTGTTTGTGGAAACCCTGTATAACGGCTATTCCACTTTCCAAAGCGATGTGGAGGAATTCCCGTATCACAAGAACCTTGCCAAGACCTATGTGGACGGGGATGTGACCTATGACGATTATCTGTCCGCTTTCATCGCCTGCTGCGGCGAATATGGAATCGAAGTCCACGCCTGGGTAGAGAATTTCTATGTGGGCACCCAGACAGATGCCAAGGTGCTTCAGATGCACCCGGATTGGGTCATGTATAATGATGATGGGAGCATCGTCCAGCGCAACGAGGGCGGCGCCTACATCTTTATTGACCCGGCCAACAAAGAAGTGCAGGACACCCTCATTGCATACTACAACGACCTCTTTGCAAAGCACCCGCAGGTGAAGGGCCTGAACCTGGACTACATCCGCTATCCTGTTTCCGACACCATGGAGGACACCGGCTACACCACTGCAGCCATGCAGGGCTTCTACGGGCGTTTGGGAAAGGAATTCTCCGCAGCGCAGCTGGCCGACAGGGACAAGATGGCCAAGAAGTTTAAACAACTTTTTGATGAAAACTATCTGACCGGCGGTCGGGAGGAGGCAGAGGAGAACCTGCGGAAGTGGACACAGTACCGTATGGAAATCGTTACGGAATATGTCCGGCGCATCAAAAACGAGGTCAAGGATGCCAATGATATTCTGCTGTCAACATCCGTGTTTGCCAATTTGACGGAATCGACCAATGCCAAGAAGCAGGACTGGAAAACATGGTTTGCCAACGGCTGGATTGACATTGCCACCCCCATGGCCTACTATACCGCTGCCTCCGATGTCAACACCCGGGTGCAGGAAATGATTCTGATGGGCGGAAATAAGTGCCTGTATTATGCGGGCATCGCCTCCTCCTACAGCGGACTGCCTGCCTGGCAGAACAAGGAGCACATCGAAGCTTCCTATCATGCAGGTGCTTCCGGTTATGTGATTTTCTGCTCTACCCAGATTCTGGGACACGAAGATGTACAGACCGCACTTTCCAGCGGTGTCAACAGCAAATGGGCGGTTTTGCCCCATGGGGACATCAATGGGATTCTTCAGGCCTGTTTTGAAGATATTCTGGATAAGGCAGAAAGAATTTACATTCCCGCCGGCGGCATGAGCCAGGCGGATAAGACGGCGCTGGAGGGTATCCTTGGAGAGATTGCCAAAATGGACGACGAGGATGCCGTGGCAATTTACAAAATTCAGCGGAGGCTGGAGGAACTGAGCAATTCCGAAATCAAGAATTACAGCAAGGGCTATTCCCGCCAGCGTATCACAGAGCAGCTGAACGAATTGTCCGACATTCTGGATGCCAGAATGTCCATGCAGCTCATTGCGGATGGGCAGTGGGATCCCGAAACGGATGCCCGGCGGCCTGTTGTGACAGAAAACGGCGTGTTCTCTCCGGAGGAGAATGACGAGCCTGCTGGACCGACGGAGCCTACGCCTTCCACAGAGCCGACGCAGGAGCCTGAGCTGAATTTCTTCCAGAGAATTATCAAGGCCATTGTCGATTTCTTTAGGAAATTGTTCGGATGGATAATGGGCGACTGATTATATACTCTTGATGCGGGGCATCTACAAATAAACATCATACAGGAGGAAAATCATGAAAAAAACAAGACTTTTGACGGTTCTGGCAATGGTTCTTGCCCTGACGCTGTGCCTGAGTGCCTGCGTGAAGGACCCGGCCCCCGGAACGTCCACTCCCAGCAAGGGAACCGAACCTGCCCATGTGTGCCAGCACGAATGTCCGGTCTGCGGCAAGTGTACTGACCCGGATTGCAAGGACGAAGTGTGTCAGGACAAGTGTCCCGGCCACGAAGAAGAAAACCTGCCTGAAATCAAGGTGAACCCCGAAACCCTTGAAATCAACGCAGGCGACGAAATCGATCTGCTGTTTGGTGTCAGCGTGACCGATTCCACGGACGAGAACCCCCGTCTGATTATTCTGGACGATGACGGCTTCGACGCGGAAGTGGAAGGCGTCTACACCATTACTTACAAGGCCATCAACAAGGACAACAAGGAAGCAACCGCTACCCGCACCATCACCGTGCTGAAGGCCCGCTCCTCCGTGACGCTGGAGGTACGGGAGAACAAGCTGGGCGAAAACAAGTGGCAGGGCAAGCTGATCAGCTTCAAGAATCAGCTTTATGTGGAACTGACCGGCAGCGCAGCCTACGACCAGGCGCTCAGCGGCGTATTCCACAACAATTCCAATGAGGAAATCACCCTGTCTGTGTCCGGCGGCTATGGTGTTGCTGCAATCATCGACAAAAACGGCGTGGTGATTGAAGGCCGCGACGGTGCCAATGCCAAGCTAGTGAATGCCCAGAATCCTGCCCGGGCTTCCAGCACCGTTACCACCATGGTGGTGGACGGCGAGGAAGTTTCCGTTGCCAGCGCTTTTGCCAAGAATATGACCATTCCTGCCGGTGGCTATGCCATCGTGGTGCAGTCCAATTATGCAGGCACCGGTGTTGACAACGACGGCCGTGGTTACATGAATTACAATGTAATCTACTCCGTTGGCAATGTGGTTCGCCTCTACTGGACGGACACCGAAGAGAACATGACCACATACGAGGATCAGGCCCCTGTTATCTCCGGCACCAATACCACGGTGTATGCCGGTATTATGGACACCGGCTTCAATCTGGAGGAGAGCGTCCTTGCCGGTGTCGTTGCCAAGGACGACAACGGAACCTTCGCCGTGGAGGATGATCTGACGGTGGATATTACCGTCACCGACAACGGCGGCTTCGACATCAATGTGGCAGGCCAGTACACCATTACGCTGACTGCCAAGGATGCCAATGGCAATACCACCACCGCCACCAGAGTGGTGGAAGTGATTGGCGACATTGTGGAGATTTGCATTGACGGCAATTCCTACAAGGCTCAGCAGGACAGCATTGCCATCGACAAGGACCTGACGGCCCTGGGCAATTACCTGTTCGTGATTTACACCCCCGAATACAACGGCACACTGAACTGGGCCAACGGCTTCGGCGAAGCCTTTGTTCTGGACCAGAACGGCCGGGTGGTTCGTATCTATGACGGTGCCAACGGCAAGTATTTTGACACCGAAAATCCCAAGGGCATTCAGGATGCCACCAAGTGCACCCCGGCCGGATACCTGAAAGAGGCGTTCGAGTCTTTGAGCGATACGGAATATCTGCTGGTTGCGCCCAACGGAAACGGCAATGTCAGCCGGAAATTCCTGCTGGATAACAGAACCATCGGCGCTGTCGTTGCGCTGCCCGGCATTTTTACGGATCCTGCATCCCAGGGCACGACCCTGACCATCGGTGACAAGGTTTACACCGTCGAGGCAGGCAAGTGGGCCATCAATGCGGAAATCACCGCTGCCACTGCTGTCAACCACTCCGTGTGGGTGTTCAACAAGGACTACACCGGCGAATTTGCCACCAACGGCTACGGCGTGGCACTGGTGCTTGACCAGTACGGTACCCTGATTAAGGTTTACGACGGAGCCAATGTGGGCTACTGGACGGTGGACGGCAAGGCTGCAAGCGCCCACTTCGCCGCTGCTACCTACGCCACCACGGCATACGCCGAGCTGGGCGAGGGTGAAACCCTGGTGGTGCTGCCCAACGGTGGCTCCGAGGGCAACGCCGCCCGCGCCTTCGGTCTGAACTGCCGCTCCCTGACCGGTCAGAAGATGACCATCAACGGCATTACCTTTGAAACCGCACCGGAAGAGCAGAAGATGACCCTGACTCTGGGCGACAAGGTTTACACCGCCGAGGCAGGCAAGTGGGCCATCAATGCGGAAATCACCGCGGCCACTTCTGTCAACCATTCCGTGTGGGTGTTCAACAAGGACTACACCGGCGAATTTGCCACCAACGGCTACGGCGTGGCACTGGTGCTTGACCGCAACGGCGCGCTGATTAAGGTTTACGACGGTGCCAATGTGGGCTACTGGACGGTGGACGGCAAGGCCGCAAGCGCCCACTTCACCGCTGCTACCTACGCCACCACGGCATACGCCGAGCTGGGCGAGGGTGAAACCCTGGTGGTGCTGACCAACGGTGGCTCCGAGGGCAACGCCGCCCGTGCCTTCGGCCTGAACTGCCGCTCCCTGACCGGTCAGAAGATGACCATTACCGGCATTGATTTTGCCGAGTAAATTCTGCCAATAAAACACGCTCCCACCGCTTCGGCGGTGGGAGCAAAAAGGGTAATGCTATGAAAAGAAAGGTTTTTGCGCTATCTATTGTGATGGCCTCCTTGCTGGCAATTTCCGTAACGGCCTCCGCATTTTCTCCGAATGTGTTGGATGGTGCGGACTTTGAGAAAAACATCAACGGCATCCAATATTCTGAAACGAACACCACCGAAAACGGTGATAAACAGAAGCTATTTTATGGAGCATACAACACCGCCCAATCCGGGGCGGAATATGAATGGGTGATTCACAGCATCCGCGACGGCTCTGTCACCACGCTTTCCACCGTCATGGACATCGCTGCGGATTATGAGCAGGCAACCGGTCGGAAGGTCATGCTTGCCACCAACGGAGATTATTTTTACAATACAGGCTCCAATGTGGAATCCTATGTAAATAACGGCATTGTCATTTCAAAGGGAAATTTCGCTTCAAAGAATTGCATTGGCTTTGACAACAACGGAAAAGTTGTAATCGGCAGGATGACGGAAACGGAAAAGCGCCTCGTCATCTACGACGGACAGGGTCAGACACAATTTTTTGAGATCAACAAATATAATGAGCAGCCAGCCGAAGGGGAAATTGCAGTCTACAACATCCCGGGAACCTACACCGTGTCCAACGCCGGGGTGATGATTGTAAAGAGCCAGTCGGAAAATCTGGCCCAGTGCCCTGTGTGGGGCTCGAATTACACCATGACGGAAACCGGCGTTACGGCCGGCAAAACCTTCACGCTGAAAAGCGGACAGTATGCGGTGGTCTATACCGCCGCCCATGACCGGATTTTTGCGGCCCATAGCTTTGGAGAGGCTGTCCACACGGTGGAAGTTCCCATGGGACAGTTTGAAGGCTGCAACTGGGTGTTGGGCGGTTATGATATTCTGGTGAACGACGGCGTGGTCAACACCGACTGTCATACCGATAACGCAGGTGCCAGCAAGGCACCCCGAACCCTGTTCGGTTTCAAGGCAGACGGAACCGGCTTTCTGTGTGTCGTGGACGGACGGCAGACCGGGTATTCTCTGGGTATCACCGTCAATCAGGAGGCACAGCTTGCCGCTGCGCTGGGGGCTGTCACGGCGCTGGAATTGGACGGCGGCGGTTCTTCCACCATGATTATCCGGCTGAATGATACGCTCACACTTCGCAATCAGCCTTCCGACGGCGCTATGCGGCGCGTTTCCAACGCCATCATGCTGGTGGAAAAGGAAAAAGAAGAAAGCACACCCACCGAGCCGACGGAAAATGGCAATCCCACCATGCCCGATGCGCCCACCGAACCCGGCACAACCGGCGAAACGGATTCCACGGGAAGCGTAAGCGAGGCACGCGAAAATCCGTTCCTGTCGTTTTTTCGCAATTTGTTTCGTGCAATCAGGCAGTTCTTTACCAGACTGTTTGACTGAGAATATGTAGTCAAAGGAGAGAATTATGAAAAGAATCCTGTCTTTATTCCTTGCATTGGCAATGCTCTGCACCGGCGCGTTTGCCATGACCGGCTGCGCAAACTCTGATAAAATCGTTGATAACATCAACTATGAAATCGATTTGAACAGCAAACCGGAGCTGAAGGTGCTGATGCCAAACTCCGGCAAGAGCATTGACGCGGTCAACAGCGATAAAACTGCCCTGCTGATTGAAAGTCTGACGGGCTACAAGACCACCTATACCCAGCTTCCTGCCGATGCCACCACCACGCTGAACACCATTTTGATGGACAAGGAAGCTTATGATGTCATCAAGCTCAACAAGGACCAGTTCAGCGATTTGGTAAAAAAGGATATGCTGCTGGACATTACCGATGCGCTGAAGGTATTTGCCCCGGATATGCTGGAAAATATTTCCCAGGAGTCCTGGGATGTGGTGACGGTGGACGGCCGCATTTACGGCATCCCCGAGCGCGCCTCCAGCGATAATATCGAAAACCCCATCGTGCTCAACTACGATTTGATGCTTCAGCTCAACCTGGATATTCCCGAAACGCTGGAGGAGTTTGAGGAAGTGCTGAAAGCCATGACCGAGTATCTGGGAAAGCCTGCGCTGACTTTTGATAAGTTTACGCCTCTGGTTTATTCCATTTCCGCCGCGTTTGGCATCTATTCCTACTGGCAGGAATATGAAATCGACGGCAAGACCGAAGTTCTGTTCTACATGAATGCGCCCAGATATGGGGAGTATGTGGAATATATGCACAGCCTGTACCAGAAGGGCTATATTGACCAGGAAGTGGTTACCAATACTGCCTCCGATGCCAACAACCGCTTTGTCAATGGCTTTGACGAGTCTGCGCAGGGCGCCAAGGCCGGCGCTTATGCCTGCACGCTCTGGACGGTTCCCGCCATCGTGACCGGCCTTGCCGGCAAGGGCATCAATACGGATAACGCCATGGATGACCATCTGGCCTATATCCGCTCGCTGAAGGAGCATTCCGGTGACGCCGAGAAGGTATACCGCAGCAGCGGCTATACATACATTACCGCGATTCCTTATTATATGGCTGAAAACGCCGGCTATGCCCTGGACTGGATGAATGCCAAAATCCGGGACACCGAAACCGAGGACAACTTCCGCCAGATTGTGCTGGGCGAGGAAAATGTCCACTGGACGATGACGGCGGACGGGGAGTATATGCCTATTAACCCTGCCTTTGCGGAAAAGGACGAGGCTTCCTATTATATGACCGGCTCCAATGAAACCAAATATACGGCCTACTGGCTGGCCCGTGTCCGCAAGCAGCCGGAGCTTTACAGAGCCTGGTCTGTTATGATGGAGGACGCAGACGAAGTGGGCGTGTATAATGTGGTCGATTTCACACCGCCCATTGATGCCTATAACACCAACAGAGCCAACATCGAAACCAATGCCCAGGACTGGTTCTATATCATGCTCAAAGAGGGAACCGGCAAACTGAGCGAATATGTGACCAAACTCAATGGCCAGTACGGCTGCCAGAAGGCAACGGACGCAATCAATAGCTGGTACAGCGAGAGTAACAAGTAAGGAGTCCTGCAATGAATACTCCAAAAACCCAAATGACATTCGGGGAAAAGGTGCGGAAACACAAGAGCCTGATCCCGTTTGTGATTCCTGCCATGCTGTTTGCACTGGTGTTTTCCTATCTGCCCATGACGGGCATCCTGATTGCGTTTAAGGATAACCCTAATTTCCTGCGGTACAATGTCTTTGAAGCGTTTCAAAAGTCGGAATGGACGCTGGAAAATTTCAGAATCCTGTTTTCCGACCCGGAAATTATGACTTATGTCAAGAACACGCTCATCATCTCCGTTATGAAAATCGTGATTCTGTTTCCGCTGCCCATCTTCCTGGCAATCCAGGTCACGGAGCTGCGGAACCGGAAGTTTTCCAAACTGGTGCAGGGTGTTGTGTTCCTGCCGCACTTCCTTTCCTGGGTGGTCATTGTTGGTATTTTCAACAGCATTTTCGGCATCTATGGCCCGGTGAATAACCTGGTGGAAGCGCTGGGCGGTGACCCGGTGTACTTCATGGGAGAGCCGGGATGGTTCCGCTGGCTGGTGGTTATCCTGTCCGGCTGGAAGGAAATCGGTTACAGCTCAATCGTCTATATTTCCGCAATCATGTCCATTGACCCGGCGCTGTATGAGGCGGCGCGGCTGGATGGTGCAGGCAAGCTCAAGCAGATTACCAGCATCACCATTCCGTCGATTATGCCCACCATCGTGGTCATGCTGATTATCCGTATCGGATATCTGATGGACGCGGGCTTTGAGCAGGTCTATGCCATGCTCAACTCGCTGACGCGGGAGACCGGCGAAATTATTGGTACTTATGTTTACAGACTGGGATTTACCATGGGCGCCAGCGACTACGGCCTGTCCACAGCGGTTGGCCTGTTTAACGGCGTCATATCCCTGATTCTCATTCTGGGCGCCAACTATTTCAGCAAAAAGAAAACAGGAAGCGGGGTGTGGTAACCGTGGGAAACAGACTTAATCGCAGAAACAGACGAGGCGGTATCAAGGAAAGCGGCATTTTTTACGCCATCAATACCATCGTTCTGGTGGTGGTGTCCGCAATTTGCGTGCTCCCTTTTTTGAATGTGGTGTCCACGGCATTGTCCGGAGCCGGATATGATGTGAACTTCATACCCCAGGGATTTACCTGGTACAACTTTAAGTATGTCCTGACGGACGCCGGATTCTGGCGCTCCATGGGGGTATCCTTCTTTGTGGTGGTTTGCGGAACGCTGCTGTCGGTATCGGTGATGTTTGCAGCGGCATACGCCCTGTCAAAGCCGGATTTCCCCGGGCGGAAAGTGGTGATGGTATATTTCATCATCGTGATGATTTTCAGCGGCGGCATGGTGCCCAATTACCTGGTGGTCAGCTCCCTGGGACTGACGGGCAGCCCGTTTGCCCTCATTTTCCCCTCGGTGGTGCAGGTGTATAACCTGATACTGATCAAGAGCTATCTGGAGGGACTGCCCAAAGAGCTGGAGGAGTCGGCACAGATGGACGGAGCCACCAGCTTGCAGGTGATGGTGAAGATTCTGCTGCCGGTGGCCAAGCCCTGTGTGGCCAGCGTCTGCCTGTTTACGGCGGTTTCTCTCTGGAATAACTACACCAGCGCGCTGCTCTATTTGGGCACGGAGGAAAAATGGTATCCGTTGTCGCTGTATATGCTCAACTACATCCAGTCTGAGCCGGATGCACTGGTGGGTACCATGGAGAATATTCAGAAAGCCAACATTGAGGCGGCCATGATTGTCGTCAGCATCATTCCTATTCTGCTGGCGTACCCCTTTGTTTTGAAGTATTTCACAAAGGGTGTCACCGTGGGCGCGGTAAAGGGATAATATGGTTATTTGTATTGATTTGGGTGCGACCGAAATTAAGGTCGCACCCATGACCAAAACGGAATACGGCGTTTCTCTCGGCGCTGTCCGACGGTTTTCTACCAATGCGGCGGGAGGAAAGGACGCGATTGCGGGGGCACTGCAGGAGGCGATTGCCTCCCAGCTCTGCGCCGAAACGGAAGGCGTTGCCATCGCCTCTGCGGGGGACATCGATGTGCGCAAAAGCGTCATAACCTATGCCACGGAGAATTTGCCGGGGATGATTGGCTTCGATTTCGGCGCGTTCTGCCAGCAGAATTTCCGCCTGCCGTCGAAAGCCTTGAACGACGCCCAGGCGGCTCTCCTTGGAGAAATGGAGTACGGCGCCGGCCGGGAACATCGCAGCCAGCGGGTGGTCATGCTCACCCTGGGCTCCGGCGTTGGCGGCGGGTATTATGTTGACGGGGAAATCGTTTCCACGCCGGAAAATGATTTTGCCCGCTTCGGGCATATCTGCATTGACCCCAATGGCAGAGTCTGCAATTGCGGACGGCGGGGCTGCCCCGAGGTATACCTTTCAGGCAGAGCCATCCACGCCGATGCGGCGATGCTGGGCATAGACGGCCCAGACCTGTTTGAAAAATACGCAGCCGGAGCGGCAGAATATGTCCGGTATATCGGCATTTTTCAGGACAATCTTCGGCGGACACTGGCGGAAATTCAAAAGACCAGTCCCTTTGATGTGTGCATCATCGGCGGCGGTGTTGCCGACTGGATGGGCCAACAATTTGATGGGATTATGGGAAATCTTGGATACAGAATCGTAAAGGCTGCGCTGGGAAACAGCGCCGGTATGTATGGCGCTTATGCGCATTACTGCGGGAATGGGGACACGGATGAAAAGGATTGAATCACAAATCGTTATCTGCGGCGGCGGGCTTGGAGGCACGCTGGCTGCTTACAGCGCTGCCCAGGAGGGAAAGCGGGTCATTTTGCTGGAAGAAACGGATTGGATTGGCGGCCAGCTCACCTCTCAGGCGGTTCCGCCTGACGAGCACGAGTGGATTGAGTCCCAGGGCTGTACCCGTTCTTACAGAGAATACCGCAACAGCGTGCGGGACTATTACCGCAGCCTCCCGGGGTATTCCGAGGAAATCAAAAAGCAGGAGCATTTTTGCCCCGGAGATTCTGAGGTGAGCTTCCTGTCCCATCCGCCGAAGGTGGCGCTGCGCCTGCTCACGGAAATGCTGGAGCCCTATGTTTCGGGTGGACTGATAACCGTTTTTCACCGTGCCGTGATGTGCCGGTGCGTGGTGCAGGATGACGAGATTCAAAGCGTCGTATACCGCATTGACGGAGAGGATGTGGAAATTGTCGGCAGCTACTATCTGGACGCAACAGATACCGGCGAGTTGATTTGCCACAGCGGGGCGGAGTACCGCGTCGGCGCAGAAAGCCGGGCGGAAACCGGCGAGGAGGATGCGCCTGCGGAAGCTGACCCGGCGGATATGCAGCCCATTACCTACACGGCCTGCATTGAAAACCGGCGGACGGGGGATTACACCATTCCCAAGCCCCCGCTTTATGAAACCTTCAGACAGCACATGATGCCCTACGACAAATACCCCCTGTATTCCATGTTTGGCCCGGATTCTTCCACGGGAAAGGCAAAGCAGTTTGGAATGTTTGTGGGAGAACGGGGCGAAAATGGGGAAGAACTGTTCCCCTTGTTCATTTACAGAAGAATTGTCAAGGCGGATTATTTCACCGATGGCAGTCAACCCTACGATGTGACCCTGATCAACTGGCCCCAGAACGATTTCTTTCTGGGAAATATCATTGACTGTCAGGATGCGGCGCAAAACCGCGACCTGGCGCAGCAATTTACCCTGGGCTTTGTGTACTGGCTGCAAACGGAAGCCCCCCGGCCGGACGGCGGGAAGGGTTATCCCTGGTTCCGCCTGGCACCGGAATATCTGGGGACGGAAAACGGCCTGTCTATGGCACCCTATGTCCGGGAATCCAGAAGAATCAAGGCGAAATTCACCGTGACCGAGGAATGTGTCTGCGATGAGGAAAAATGCAGCTTCCCTGACAGTGTCGGTGTGGGCCGCTATCCCATTGACCTGCACATCACCACCGGAAGCCACAGCTTTTTCTACAAGCCGACTTACCGGTTTACCATTCCGCTGGGGGCAATGATTCCGGTGCGGATGAAAAATCTGCTGCCGGCCTGCAAAAACATTGGCACGACCCATCTGACCAATGGCTGCTACAGACTGCACCACATCGAGTGGAATATCGGTGAGGTGGCGGGCCTGTTGGCTTCTTTTGCGCTGGATATGGGAATCAGACCGGTGGATGTATGGGGAAACGGGGCGTATTTTGAGAAATTTGCCGCGCTTCTGGAGCAACACGGCATCCAGCGGTATTGGGAGCAGGACCCTGAAAAGAATGTCCGCAGCTCCAAACCCAAACGGGTACATAACTGAATCTGAAAAGTCCGTATGTCTGCCATGACGCAAACATACGGACTTTTTGAGATTTTCAGGGGCTGATTTTCAGCAGCCGTTGGATAAGACTGCGTTTTTTGCGGTTGTAAGGCTGATAACGCACGGGCATATCCACCCAGGTGGCCTTGTCCACCACGCTGCGCAGATGGGAAAATTCCCGGAAGCCCGCTTCGCCGTGGTAGCTGCCCATGCCGCTTTCACCCACGCCGCCGAAGGGCAGCTCGCTGGATGCCAAATGAATCAGGGTGTCGTTGATGCAGCCGCCGCCAAACCGGCAGCGGGAAAGTACCTGCGTTTTCACGGCCTTGCTTTCCGTGAAGCAGTACAGCGCCAGCGGACGGGGTCGGCTTTCGATGATACCGAGTGCCTCGTTTAAGTTTTTGTAAGTCAGCACCGGCAGCAGCGGGCCGAAAATCTCCTCCTGCATGATGGGGTCACTCCAGCAAACATTTGTCAGGACGGTGGGGGCGATGCGGCAGGCACTTTCGTCGCTTTCTCCGCCAAAAGCCACTTTTTCGTGGTCAATCAGCCTGAAAAGCCGATTAAAATGCTTCTGATTTACAATTTTTCCGTAGTCGGGATTGGCAAGGGGATGTTCTCCAAATTGGGCCTGAATTTCCTTTGCGATGGCGGAAAGCAGCGCCAACCGGATGCTTTCGTGGCAGAGAATATAGTCCGGCGCCACACAGGTCTGGCCGCAGTTGATGAATTTTCCGAATACGATGCGCCGGGCGGCAAGGTCGATTTTCGCTGTTTTATCCACAATGCAGGGACTTTTTCCGCCCAGCTCCAGCGTCACCGGGGTCAGATGCGCGCTGGCGCAGCCCATGACTTCTCTGCCCACGGCGGGGCTGCCGGTGAAGAAAATCTTGTCAAACTGCTGGTTCAGCAGCGCCTGATTTTCCGCCCGCCCGCCGGTGACGACGCAGACCAGTTCTTTTGGAAAGGTATCCTCCAAAAGCTGCCGGAGGGCTTCACTGCTGGCAGGGGCGTAGGCACTTGGCTTGACGATGGCGGTGTTGCCCGCCGCCAGGGCGTCCACCAGCGGCTCCAGTGTCAGCAGCACCGGATAATTCCAGGGACTCATAATGAGCACGGTCCCGTAAGGGCTGGGGCTTTGATAGCTTTTCCCCACCGCCTGGGCCAGCGGCGTCCGGGCACGGCGGTTTTTCATCAGCTTTTTCAGATGCTTTTTCATCCAGCGGATTTCCGAGCGCACCAGACCCAACTCACACATATCGCTTTCCATTTCACTTTTGCCCAAATCCGCCCGGAGGGCAGCATACAGCGCATTTTCATGGGTTTGGATGGCATTTTCCAGCCTGTCCAGCGCATCCAGCCGGGCATGCCGGCTCTGCGTAGCGCCGGAGGCGAAATAGTCCCGCTGGGCGCGGACAAGCGCGTTAAGTTCCAATTCCGTCATGGGGCATCCTCCTTATCAGGTGGGGTGTTTTTTCTATTATCCCATAAAAATGCCGCCGGGTAAAGAAAAATTTATGCCGGGCGGGGCGGAATCTTCCGGGGAAGCGCTTGCTATTTTTGCCATTTGGGGCTATGATATAGCCATCAGGAAAAGAAATGCCCCACGGGCGAAAAGGAGAAGCAATATGAACATCATTGAAAAGCAGCGCTTTGACCAGGAACGGGCGCTTTACGGCAGCCGGGATTTGACCGTTCGCCACTGCGATTTTGACGGCCCAGCCGACGGGGAAAGTGCTTTCAAGGAATGCCGGCAAATTACGGCGGAGGATTGCTTTTTCAATCTCCGGTATCCCTTCTGGCATGTTCATGGCCTGACCATCCGCAACTGCCAGCTGACGGAGCTGTGCCGGGCGGCCCTGTGGTATTCCGAGGACATCGCCATTGAAAATACAAAGCTCCATGGTATCAAGGCCCTGCGGGAGTGCGACCGGGTTCGGCTGACGGACTGCGACATTCTCTCCCCGGAATTTGGCTGGTCGGCCCGGGATGTGGAGATGGAAAACTGCACCGCAGTCAGCGAGTATTTCTTCCTGCGGGGAGAAAGACTGAACTTTCGCAATGTGACCTTCCGGGGCAAATACTCCTTCCAGTATGTGCTGGGCGGAAAGTTCGACAACTGTGTATTTGACACCAAGGACGCCTTCTGGCACAGCGAGAATCTCACCGTCACCGACAGCGTGATTAAAGGCGAATATCTGGGCTGGTATTCCAAAAACCTGACCCTTGTGCGCTGCAAAATCATCGGCACTCAGCCACTGTGCTACTGCCAGGGACTGCGCCTGGTGGACTGCCAGATGGAGGACACCGATTTGGCCTTTGAAAAGTCGGAGGTGGAGGCCACCGTCACCACAGCCATTGTCAGCGTGAAAAATCCCCGCAGCGGCAGCATCACCGCTCCTTCGGTGGGGGAAATCATTCTGGATGATCCGGAAGCGGCGGGAGAAATCCACATCGCCCAGACGGCAAAAATCTGATAACGAAAGGGTCTGTTGCAAAAACGCAACAGACCCTTTTCTTCGTCAGAAAATCAATAATGGTATTTTTTCTGCTTGGCCATTAGGAAAATGCCACCGACCACCACGGCCATCAGCTCTGCTGCCACAATGGACCACCAGATGCCATCAATGTCCCACACCAGCGGCAGCAGCATCACGGCGGCAATCTGGAACACCAGGGTGCGCAGGAAGGAGATGGCCGCCGAAGTCAGGCCGTCGTTGAGGGCGGTGAAGAAGCTGGAGCTGAAAATGGCAAAGCCGGCAAACAGGAACGACCAGGCGAAAATGTGAAAGCCGTGGACGGTCATTTCCAGCAGTTCTGAATCATATCCCACATACAGCCGGGACAGCGGCTCTGCCAGAAAAAATCCCAGCGCCAGCATACACACGGCAAATACTCCGATAATGCCAAGGCTTCGCCGCAGCAGCCCCCGCAGCTCCCCGTGGTTCCCGGCGCCAAAGTGAAAGCCAATCACCGGAGCTGTGCCGATGGAGTAGCCAATGAAGGCCGCCAGGAAAATCATGTTCACATACATCATGGTGCCGTAGGCGGCGATGCCGTTTTCTCCGGCATAGCGCAGCAGCTGCACATTGTAGAGCATACTCACCAAAGACATGGAAACATTGCTCATCAGTTCTGACGAGCCGTTGGTGCAGGTGCGCAGCAGGGCTTTACCGTCAAAGCGGGTCTTGCCCAGCCGGAGCAGGCTGGAATTGGGCGAGGCAAAGTAGAGCAGCGGGAGAATGCCGCCCACAATCTGGCTGGCGGCGGTGGCAAGAGCCGCACCCACCAGTCCCAGTCGGAACACCGCCACCAAAAGCCCGTCCAGCACCATGTTGGTCACGCCGGAGGCCACCGTGACGGTCAGACCCAGATGGGGCTTTTCCGCCGTGACGAAAAAGCTCTGAAATTCCATCTGCAGCAGATAAGCCGGCAGGGCG
>JBGVGH010000074.1:0-19379 GCA_045121575.1 Faecousia sp. | reverse complement strand
AATTTTCTATCCTCCTATTTTGTTTTCCAGGGCTCGGCCGTTCCTGATGACATCAGCATAACAAACGCAGGTATTTTTTGCAAGAAAGCACCGCTTGAATTCCCAAATTCAAGGGACAATTGAGAAAACGGACGGCTCGCCCGTCCGTTTTCCGATTCAACTTATTCTGGTGTACAGGCACATTTCATAGGCAATGCCGTTTTCCTCGCCGGATTGCAGAATCTCCTTCAGCGCCCATTCCCCGCTTTCATCCAGATTGGGGAAAAAGCTGTCACAGGGCACGGTGGTGTGCACCTTGGTCACATAGGCCCGGTCACAAAGTGGGAGCATTTGGCGGTACACCGCCGCGCCGCCAATGACAAACACCCGCTGGGCCGTTTTTGCCAGCTCCAGCGCATCTTCCGTGCTGCGGCACAGGGTAAAGCCGGGGATTTCCGATGCCGTGCGGCTCAGCGCCACATTCACCCGCCCCGGCAGGGGCTTCTGCCCGGGAAAGTCAGCGATGGTACGGCGGCCCGCAATCACCATGGCTCCCTTCGTGGTTTCCCGGAAAAATTTCCGGTCAGCCGACAGGGCAACCGGCTGGGTGCCATCCCGGCCGATGCCCCAGTCGTCGTAAACCGCTACAATCAAATCCATATTGCACCTCAAATGGCCATGGGAATTTCAAAATCAAAGGGGTGGTACTGATAATTTTCCACCCTGAAAGAATCCTTGGTAAAGGCATAAAAATCGGTGATGCTTTCATCCACGGAGAATTTGGGGGCCGGGAAGCCCTCCTTTTCCAGCATGGCCTTCACCGCGGGGATGTGGCGGTCGTAGATGTGGCAGTCGGCAATCACATGGACAAGCTCGCCCACCTTCAGCCCGGACACCTGCGCCATCATGTGCATCAGCACCGCATACTGCACCACATTCCAGTTATTCGCCGTCAGCATGTCCTGGGAGCGCTGGTTGAGAATGCCGTTGAGGGTATCGCCGCTGACATTGAAGGTCATGGAATAGGCGCAGGGGTAGAGGTTCATCTCGTGCAAATCTTCAAATGTGTAGATATTGGTCAGAATCCGGCGGGAGGCGGGATTGTGCTTCAAATCATACAGCACCCGGTCCACCTGATCCATATCCCCCTCCGGGTAGTGGTGCTTCACCCCCAGCTGGTAGCCGTAGGCCTTGCCGATGGTGCCGTCCTCCCCTGCCCATTCGTCCCAGACATGGCTGCCCAAATCGCAGATGCGGTTGGACTTTTTCTGCCAAATCCAAAGCAGCTCGTCCACCGCGGATTTCCAGTAGGTGCGGCGCAGGGTCATAATGGGAAATTCCTCCGCCAGATTATAGCGGTTCACCACGCCGAATTTTTTAATGGTATGGGCCGGTGTGCCATCCGCCCAATGGGGGCGCACCTCCAGATTTTCATCCGAAAAACCATGCTCCAGAATATCCAGGCAGGTCTGGCGGTAAAGTTCGTCTGCTCTGCTCATGATTGTTCCCCCTTTATTCTTCAAAAAAACCGGTATCCCGCCGGGGAAGCCCGGAAAAATCCGCAAGCTGCTCCGGCAAAATTTCCTCCGCCCCCATCCGGCACAGACGCTGGGCCGCCGGGCTGCCGTCCCGGAAGCAGTAAACCGGGCTCCAGCCGAAGCGGAGATTTTTCACCGTACCGTCCCAGGTACCGCCCTGCTCCAAGGTGCATTGGGCCACAAATGTCTTTTCCCCCAGGGCATGAATCACCCGGTTGCGACTGATGGCCCGCTGGGCGGAAAAATCCTCGTCAAAACTGCTTTCGCTGAGGTACAGAACCCCCTGCCGGGTTTTGTGACTCTCCAGAGAATCGGCTACCACGCTGATGACGCTGCCGCCGGCGTTCAAACAGGCATTCTGCGCCGTCTGGTCTGCCCCACGGGCATTGCCGGACACCAGCACAAAGCCCTGGCGCGCCGCCTGCCTGCCCACCTCACGGGCAAAATTGCGATTACGCGGCTCCAAATCCCGGCTTCCCACCAGCGAAATTTTCGGCTTTGTCAGTAGCGACAAGTCCCCCTTGGCCCACAACACGCCGGGGCTTTCCTCCCCCAGACGGCGGCGCAGCATCCCCGGGTACTCCCCCGTCACCCAGGTAAGGGGCCGGCATCCGGCCCGCTCCCCTTTGTGGCAGTAATGGCGCAGAAGTTCCTCCTCCGCCAGCAGTTCCAAAATCCGCTCTGCCATCTCCCGGCCGTAGCCCAGAGAAACGATGTCCCCCGCTTCCAGCTCCCGGTCAGATTGCGGCATCTGTTGCTGCCGAATCCGCTGGGTGAGAATCCGCATTTGGGCAGTGCTGAGTACCCGCCGCTCCGGATTTCCCAGGTGGGAGGTCAGCAGAAGGAAGCCCTTTTCCGGGCCGGTCAACGGAATTTCCTCTTGGCAGGCGCGGGGGCTTTCACCACTTCCTCGGTCAGTGTGCCGTCGTCCCCCAGCACCATGGGTTTGATTTGATAATTGGAGTATTTGGCAATTTCGTCCAGCTTTGCCTTTTCCGGAAAATTACCCACAATGCTCCAGGCAATGCCCTTGCGCTTGGCACGGCCTGTCCGGCCAATGCGGTGGACATAGTATTCATTTTCCTCCGGCACATCGTAATTGATGACGCAGTCCACATCATCCACATCGATGCCCCGGGAAGCCACATCCGTGGCCACCAGAATCGCCAGCTTCCCCTGACGGTAGCGCTGCATGGTTTTCTCCCGCTGGCTCTGCTTGATGTCGCCGTGCAGGCAGTCGCAGTCCAGCCCTGCCCGCTGCAGCTCATCGGAGAGCCGCTGGCACATATGCTTGGTGTTGCAGAAGATGATTACCCGCTCATAGCCCTGGGTTTTAATCAGCCGCAGGGTGGTTTCCGCCTTTTGCAGCGGCGTCACGGTCAGGCTGTACTGGTCAATGTCCGGGCGGTCCTGCTGCTTCGGCTCCACGGTGATTTCCACCTCGTCCCGCTGGTACATCCAGGAAACGGTCATCACCTCCTGGGAAATGGTGGCAGAGAACAAACCCAGATTTTTCCGGTTCTTCACCTTTTCGATGATGCGGGTCACATCCTTGAAAAAGCCCATATCCAGCATTCGGTCGGCTTCATCCAGCACCACGGTTTCCACCTTGTCCAGACGGATGGTTTTCCGGTTATAGTGGTCCATCAGCCGTCCGGGGGTTGCCACCACAATCTGAGGCTTTTTCTCCATGGCCTTAATCTGGCTGCCGATGCCGGCGCCGCCGTACAGCACCGCCACCCGGATGCCCTCAAAGTAAGTCAGCAGCCCCCGCAGCTCGTCGCCAATCTGGATGGCCAGCTCCCGGGTGGGGGCAAGAATCAACCCCTGTACCGCGTTGGAAGAAGCATCGATATGTTCAATCATGGGAATGCCGAAGGCAAAGGTCTTGCCGGTGCCGGTGGGCGCCTTGGCAATCACATCCTTCCACTGCAAAAAGTGGGGAATGGCTTCCGCCTGGATGGTGGTGGGATAGCCATAGCCCTTTTTCTCCAGGGCTTTCAGCATGGCCTGGCTCAGCCCCAAATCGGCAAAGGAAATGTTTTCGTTCATGACAATTCGTCCTTTTTCTCATTAGAATGGTATTATATTTTATTGTAACAGTTCTTTGTCCATTTTGCAACAACGAAAGCATCCGCTTTCCCCGGAGAAAAAGCCAATATTCCAAGTGGACAAACCGCCCAAACTGTGCTATGATATTTTATTATAGTATGGTTAATTGCAGGAGGCATATTTATGGGCAAACTGATTGTCATAGAGGGAACCGACGGTTCCGGAAAATCCACACAATTTAAGCTGATGGCGCAGCGGCTGGAGCAGGAAAACAAGCCCTTTCGCCGGCTGGTATTCCCCCGTTACAGCGAGGAAAGCTCGGCGCTGATTCGGATGTATTTGGGCGGTGCCTTCGGCACAGACCCCAGCGATGTCAACGCCTACGCCGCCTCCGCGTTCTACGCCGTGGACCGTTACGCCTCCTACAAGCAGGACTGGGGCCAGTGGTACGAAAACGGCGGTCTGATTTTCTCCGACCGCTACACCACCTCCAACGCCGTTCATCAGGCATCCAAGGAAAATCCCGAAAACCGGCCGGCATTTCTCCAATGGCTCTATGAATTTGAGTATGACAAGCTGGGCCTGCCCCGGCCGGATTTGGTGATTTATCTGGATGTGCCCACCGCTTTCACCGAGAAGCTGATGCGCTCCCGGGAGGAGAGTACTCACACCAAAGCCGACATCCACGAGCAGAACAGCAGCTATCTTGCCACCTGCCGGGAATGCGGCCGGGCCGCCGCCGAATACTACGGCTGGTCCATCGTCAACTGCGTCAAAGACGGAGCCATGCGCTCCATTGAAGATATTCATGAGGAAATCTATGCTTTGATTTCCGCCTGTCTGGAGGATTAAAAAATGGTATATGTACTGCTGGGAACCGGATTTGAGGAAATGGAAGCCATTACCCCCGTGGATTTGCTGCGCCGGGCGGGTATCGGTGTCATAACTGTGGGCCTGAATGGGCAAACTGTGATGGGAAGCCACCGCATCCCCGTCCATGCCGACATCACCATTGATGAAATGAACTTAAACGACCTGGACATGGTGGTACTGCCCGGCGGTTTGGGCGGCGTGGCATCCATCAAAGCCTGCCCCAAGGCCCTGGATATTGTCCGTTATTCCCATGAACAGGGAAAATTCGTCGCCGCCATCTGTGCCGCCCCCACCATTCTGGCGGAGCTGGGCATTACCGCCGGCAAAGAGGCAGTCTGCTATCCCGGCTGCGAGGCAGAGATGGGCGACGCCCGCATAGAGGATACCGCCTGCCTGCGGGACGGCAATGTGATTACCGGCGCCTCTGCCGGCTGCGCCATTCCCTTTGCGCTGGAGCTGATTGCCGCCCTGCGGGGTGCGGAAGCCGCCCGGCAAATCAGAGAACAAATCGTCATTCGATAACAGGAGGCATCCGCTATGGAGGAAAGCGAAAACCGAGAATCTTTTCCGGAAGAAAACAGGAGTAACCCTGACACCCCTGAGAAAAAGAGAAACGGTGCCCGCCCTCCCTTCTATATCCCCGCCTTTGTCTGGCTGACCATGGTGTTCTTTATCGGCATGGTGCTGGGCAATCTGCTGTGGCTGGGGGTGGCGGATGTGCTGGCCTTCGGCCGGGAGAATCAAAGTGTGGAAATCACCATCTCCGCAGCGGATTCCATGGCGGACATTGCTGACACTCTGGCAGACAACGGTCTGATTTCCTATCCCTGGCTTTTCCGGCTTTACGCCGGAATTACCGGTGCAGGCGGCAAAATCAAGCCCGGCACCTATGCGCTCAACCGCATCTGGGATTATCCCGCGCTGGTTCGCGCCCTGGGCGCATAGCCCAAACCAATCGAGGAGAGAGAAAATGGCAAAGATAGAATTGTTAAGTCCCGCCGGAGATATGGAGCGGCTGAAAATGTCGGTGCTCTACGGCGCGGACGCGGTATATCTGGCGGGAACCGATTTCGGTATGCGTTCTTTCGCCGGAAATTTCACGCCGGAGGAACTGCCGGAGGCGGTAAAATTCGCCCACAGCCACGGGGTGAAGGTGCATGTCACCGTCAACACCATGCCCCGCAACGAGGAAGTGAAAAATTTACCCGCTTATCTGGAGCAGCTCAATGATGCGGGAGTGGATGCCCTCATCGTGGCGGATTTGGGCGCCTTTACCCTGGCAGGCCGCTACGCCCCCAACTGCCAGCGCCACATTTCCACCCAGCAGTCCATCGCCAATTACGAGTGCGCCTCCGCCTGGTACGATTTGGGTGCCAAGCGGGTGGTGCTGGCCCGGGAGCTGAGTCTGCCGGAGATTGCTTACATCCGCCAGCACACCCCAAAGGAGCTGGAAATCGAAACCTTCGGCCATGGTGCCATGTGCGTCAGCTATTCCGGCCGGTGCCTGCTGAGCAACTACATGACCGGGCGGGACTCCAACCGGGGTGCCTGCGCCCAGCCCTGCCGCTATCAGTATGCCCTGATGGAGGAAAAGCGGCCCGGGGAATATTTCCCGGTTTTCGAGGATGAAAAGGGCACCTACATTCTCAATTCCCGGGATATGTGTACCATTGACCATCTGAAGGATTTGATGGATGCCGGCATCGACTGCATCAAAATTGAAGGCCGGGCCAAATCCGCCTATTACGCTGCTGTCATCACCGGTGCCTACCGCCACGCCATTGACGATGTCTGCGCTGGGCGGGAAATCGACCCGGTGTGGCGGGACGAAGTGGAGCATGTGTCCCACCGCATCTATTCCACCGGCTTCTACTATGGGCAGCCGGGGCAGTACACGGAAAACTCCCGCTACATCCGCGACTGGCAGATTTGTGCCAGGGTGGAATCCTGCGACGAAAACGGTCTGGCCCTTTGCAGTCTGAACAACAAGTTTGCTTCCGGCGACCAGCTGGAAGCCGTCGGCCCCGACCTGCGTCCCTTCCCCTTCACCGCAGAATCCATGACCGACACGGAGGGCGTACCCCTGTTAGAGCCGAAAACGCCCCAGATGAAATTTTACTTACAGCTCCCCCGCCCCGTGCCGCCCTTTACCCTGCTGCGGCGCAGCGTGGATTTGTCCCCGAAATAAAGGATGCCCTGTCCGTTTTGGACAGGGCATTTTGCTTACACTTCGTAATCGGCAGCCACACGGGTGGCAAGTAAATCATGGAAATGGGTCTTTGCTTCCAGATGCAGGGGGTGGACAGCGTAGCTTTCCAGCGCCTGCCGGCTTTCAAACTCGGAATACAGGGCGTAGTCCATGCCATTAAACGCCTGCCGGACTTCCAGATGCAGCAATCCGGGGATTTGCCCCACCAGCGGCTCCAGCACGCTGCGGATAAGCGCCACCGCTTCCTCGTGATTCACACCCTCTTTCAGGGTATAAAGAACAATGTGCTTGACCATACAAACCTCCATAAAAAACCGGGGCAGTTTCCTGCCCCGGTAAAGCTTTATTACTCAGCCTCGACTTCCTCAGCGGGAGCAGCGGGCTCCAGCAGAGCACGGATGGACAGGGAGATACGCTTGTTCTCAGCGTCCACATCGGTGATCTTGACCTGCACCTGCTGACCCTCGGACAGAACATCCTCAGGCTTGCCGATGCGCTTGTCAGCGATCTGGGAAATATGAATCAGGCCGTCCACGCCGGGGATGATTTCGGCGAAGGCGCCGAAGGTCATCAGCTTGACGATCTTGGCATCCACCACATCGCCGATGTGGTAGTTGGTCATGAACTGGTTCCAGGGGTTCATCTCAGCGGTCTTGTAGCCCAGAGAAATCTTGTGCTTCTCGGGGTCGAAGGAGATGACAAACACATCGATTTCGTCGCCCACCTTTACGACCTCAGCGGGAGTCTTGATGCGGTTCCAGCTCAGCTCGGAAACGTGCACCATGCCGTCCACACCGCCGATGTCCACAAAAGCGCCGTAAGAAGTCAGGGACTTGACAACGCCGTGGTACTTCTTGCCCACTTCGATTTCAGCCCAAATCTTCTCCCGGTTGGCCTTGCGCTCCTCGGAAGTAACAGCGCGGATGGAGCCGATGACACGGCGGCGTGCGCGGTTGACCTCGGTAATCTTCAGAGAAACGGTCTTGCCCACCATAGCAGCCATATCGCCGCCCTTGGCAACGCCGGACTGGGAAGCGGGGATGAACACCCGGACACCCTTGACATTGCACACCAAGCCGCCCTTGTTCTCCTCGGTGATGACGCCCTCGACATTGGTCTTTTCCTCAGCCCAGGTAGCCATATCGTCCCAAACCTTCATGCCTTCCAGCTTCTTGCGGGACAGCTGCACAGTGCCCTCCTGGTCGTTGACGCGCACGACGAACACTTCGATTTCGTCGCCCACATGCAGAACATCCTCAGGCTTCACGGCAGGGTCGGCGCTGACTTCATCATAGGGGATGTAGCCCGCGTGCTTGGTGCCCAGGTCCACCTGGACTTCGGTGTTGCCGATGCCGGTAACGATGCCGAGAACCTTATCTCCTGTATTCAAAGTCTTGATGGACTGTTCCAGCAGTTCAGCAAAGCTTTCCTCCTGCCCAGCCTCAACTTTCGTAATTTCGCTCATAGTCTTGTTGACCTCCTTTATTATCCACGCCGGGGTTGATGCTCCGGCAGTGATTCCAACATTAGCAACACCGCAGAAAAACTTAGGGTCCAGTTCGGCGGCATTATCCACCAGAACAACCCGCTGACAGTGTTCACGGCAAATCATCGCAAGGCGGCCTGTGTTGGAACTGTTCGGATCTCCCACAACGACCATGGCTTCACAAATCTCACTTAATTCGGCTGCTTCCCCTTGTCGAAATTCAGTTGCTCTGCATATTGTATCAAATATTTTCAAGTTAGTAAACTGTTTTTTTGCAATTTCGCAAGTTTTTTTCCATAAATTTTCGGTGGAGGTGGTCTGACAGACCATACTGATGGGCGTTTGCGGCGAAATTTCACCGCTGAGCGCCCATTCTTCCAGCTCCTCGGGGCTTTCAAAAACCTTGCAATGGCTGCACCAGCCGGAGATGCCCAGCACCTCCGGGTGAAGCCGGGTGCCGACAATCACCGGAAGCCGTCCCTCCTGCTCCGCCTGTCCAACCAGAGTGTGTATCCGCTTGACAAAGGGACAGGTGGCGTCCAGAATTTCCACACCCGCATCTTCCAGTGCCTGCAGCACTGCTTTTCCAACGCCGTGGGAGCGGATAATCACCGTCATTCCCGGTTTCGCTTCCTCCGGTGACTGGATAACCCGTACACCCATTTCCTCAAAGCGGCGCACCACATGATGGTTGTGGATGATGGGGCCCAGGGTCACCACCTGCCGTCCCTCTGCCACAGCCTTCTCCACAGTTTCCACCGCACGGCTCACGCCGAAGCAGAAGCCCGCGCTTTGGGCCACCCGGACGCTCATACGCCCGCCTTCTGCCGGACGATTTCCCGGATGGCGGCCACCACCCCGTCGATGTCCAGCTCGCTGGTGTCCACCTTGATGGCGTCCTTTGCCTGCTTCAGCGGGGCGATTTCCCGGTGGGAATCCTGATAATCCCGCTGCTGCAATTCCTTCAGCACCTTTTCATAGCTGTCATGGCTGCCCTTGGCCTGCAGTTCCTCATAGCGACGCCGGGCACGCACCTCGGCAGAGGCCGTCAGGAAAATCTTCACCTGGGCCTTGGGCAGCACCACGGTGCCGATGTCCCGGCCATCCATGATGACATTGTAATTTCTGGCCACCTCCCGCTGCATATCCAGCAGTACTTCCCGCACCACCGCGTGGGCGGAAACCAGGGAGGCTTTCTGGGAAATGTCCGGAGTGCGGATGTCATCGGTCACATCCATGCCGTTCATCAGCATGTGCTGAGTGCCGTCCTCGTCATATTCCAGGCCGATATTCAGCTCGTCGATGTAGCGCTCCACGCCATCCACATCCTTGGGGCTGATGCCCAGCAAATCCATAAAATAAGCAACGGTGCGGTAAATGGCACCGGTATCCACATAGTAAAAGCCCAACTCCCTGGCAAGGCGCTTGGCAATGGTGCTTTTGCCCGCACCGGCAGGGCCGTCAATGGCGACGGAAATGGTCTTGCCCATAGAAACTCCTTCTTTCTTTAACCTTCTTTTCTCAACTTCATGAGGGCGGCTTTTTCCCGGGCCGTCACCTCTTCTGCCGTCAGATTCAGGCGTCTGCCCGTATCCTCCGCAGACAGGGGAAGTCCCCCCTCCAGGCCGAAGCGCAGGCTCAGCAGCCGGGCGTCGGTTTCGTCCAGCACACTCAGCAGTTCTTCCACGCGCTGGCGCATCTGAAAATACGCGGTGTTTTCCACCGACTGCTGCTCCTCCGGGTCATCCTCCGCAGGCTTTTCCTCCGGCTTGGCCCGCTGCAGCATCCGGGCCGCTTCCAGCACACCCGCCACCGCTTCCGTTTCCTCCAGGCTCATGTGCAGTTCGTCCGCGATTTCCTCCAAAGTGGGATTTCTGCCCAAATCGGTCAAAAGCCGCTCGTCAATGGCCCGGTAATCTTCCACCGCCTGCTTCATCCGCTGGCCTACGCCGGACTGCCGTGCCTGCATGGTCACTGCCCGGGCCAGATACTGGGCAATCCACCACCGGGCGTGGCTTTCAAAGTTTCCCTCCCGGAAGCAGAGAATGCCCTGCCACAGGCCAAGACTGCCCTCCTGAATCAAGTCCAGCAGCAGCACGCCATAGCCCGTCATCCGCTGGGCCATTTCAATCACCGCAGGCAGCATTCCGCCGGTCAGCGCCGGCAAAACCGACTCCGCTCCCCCGGCAAAGCGCTGGGCCATGGCCTGCAAATCCCCGGTGACGGGATTGGCCTCCACCTCCTCCAAATACAGCCGGAGGGGGTCATTTTCTTCCAGATTCTCCCGCAGTGTCCCGCTTTTTACCAGTTCCGCCTCCCGGCGCAGCCGCAGAGCGGCTTCCCCAGTGCCAGAGGCTTTGGGCAAATCCGAAGCGTCCAGGGTAATTCCGGCATTTTCTAAGTATTCCAGCGCTTCCTCCACCCCGTCCTCCGGCTCTCCCTCCATCATGGTAAGGAAATGGGCCGCGGTGATGCTGCCGCCCCTGATGGCCTTCAGCGCAGAAACCCACGCCGGTTCTTCAAATGAAAATTCCAATTCTGTCATTCCAGAAAATCCTCCAATCCCATGTCGCCGCCCAGTTTTTTCAGCTTTTCGATGGCCTGCTTTTCAATCTGGCGGGCCCGTTCCTTGGAAATGCCAAGCCGGGTGCCAATCTGTTCCAGCGAAAGGCAGGTATCCCCCTCCATGCCGAACCGCAGCCGCAGCACCTGCTGCTGCCGGGGTGTCAGCATGGACAGCAGCCGCTCCATGGTTTCGTTGAGTGCCTGCCGCACCAGCCGCTGCTGAGGCTGGGGTGACTGCACATCCTCCAGCAGCCCGCCCACGGAGGTATCCTCGCTGGCGGGCGCATCCAATGAACAGGTTTCCGGCTGCAGGGCCAGCAGCTTTTCCACCTTCTCCGGGGTCAGGCCGCAACAGTCCGCCACCGCTTCCACATCCGGCTCCGTGCCGGTGGACTGCCGCAGCGCCGTCTGTGCCGCGGTCACCCGGTGCATCAGCTCCGCAGTATGGGCCGGCACCCGGATGATGCTGCTGTGGTTTTCCAGATACCGGGTGATGCTCTGGCGAATCCACAGCGCCGCGTATGTAGCAAACCGGCACTGCCGGGTGTAATCATATTTCTTTGCGGCTGACAGCAGGCCAATGCACCCCTCCTGAATCAAATCCAGAAGCGGTACGCCCCGCCCGGCGTATTCTCTGGCGATGGACACCACCAGCCGCAGATTGGCGCTGACCAGCTGCCGGATGGCATCCTCATCCCCATCGGCGCAGCGCTTGGCCAGTGCCACCTCTTCCTCCGGGCTGAGCAGGGGAAATTCCCGGATTTCCCGGAGGAATTGGGCCATGCTCTCCTCGCCGGATGTAAATTGACGGTCCTGAACCGGTGCAAAACTCATCCTTTCAGTCCCTTTCTCTCCTTCAGCCGGTTTTGAAGTGCCAGCAAATCGTCATCGGTGCTGACCTGTCCGGCCTGATATTCCGCCCGGATGGTGCGGATGCAGTCGGAAAGCGCATCCTCATTCACCGGGCCCTGATGCCGCTGCAGGATGCCCACAATGTGGCTCATCTCCTCAGGCGTAAAATCCGTCAGCACCGCAGGCGACACCTCCAGCATCTGCCGGCTGCGCGTCCGCAGCTGGTCAAAGGCTCTGCCCAGCACCGGGGCGGAAAACATTTCCGCCGTCAGTTCCCCGGTTTTTTCAAACAGGGCAGGCTCTTTCAGCACCATGGCAAGGACGGTTTCCTCCGCCATGGCAGATTTCATATTTTTATAGTAGAAGGCCCGGGTCTTGGGCTGCAGGTTCTGGGCAGGCTGCAAATCCTGCTTTTCCTGCTTTTTCTTATCCCGGTAGATGCGGTTTTTAACCGCCTTTTCCACTTCCATTTTCACCGCTTCGTAGCTGATTTTGCCCACTTCCGCCACCCGGTGGCCATAAACCTCCCGGCGGACAGGGCTGGGCAGAGTGCTGACCAGCTGCACTGCCTCCTGCACATACTTCACCCGCTGGTCATCGTCCCGCAGGTCGTATTTTTTCGCAATCACATCCAGCTGGTATTCCACCCGGCTGGCGGATTCCTCCAGCAGAAGACGGAACTTGTCCGCGCCGAATTTTTTCAGGTACTCATCCGGGTCCTTGGCGTCCCGCATTTTCAGCACCTTCACCTGCAAGCCCGCCTTTTCCAGCATGGGAATGGCCCGCTGGGCCGCCCGCTGGCCGGCTTCATCGCCGTCGTAAATCAGCACCACCTGCTCGGTGTATTTCGACAGCAGCGTGGCGTGCTCCTCCGTCAGGCTGGTGCCGAGAGAAGCAACTGCGCAGTCAAAGCCGTACTGGTGCAGGGCAATGGCATCCATGTAGCCTTCCACCAAAATCAGGTAGCCGCATTTGGATTTCTTGGCAATATTCAGAGCAAACAGGTTTTTCCGCTTGTTAAAAATCATGGTTTCGGGGGAATTGAGGTACTTGGCCTCGTTGGGGTCATTCTTCATAATGCGCCCGCCGAAGCCAATCACATTTCCCCGCACATCGATGATGGGAAACATCAGCCTGTCCCGGAAGCGGTCAAACAGCCGCCCATTCTTTTTGGAAACGGTCACAAGACCAGACTGTTGCAATTCCTCGTCCGTATATCCTTTTTTGCGCAGCAAATCCACCAGCGCCGTCCAGGTGTCAGGGGCATAGCCGATGCCGAAATTGATGAGGGTGGACTTGGGCATTCCCCGCCCGGCGGCGTATTGCAGCGCCGCCGCTCCCTCTTTGGAAAACAGGCAGCTGTGGTAAAACCGGGCCGCTTCCTTGTGCATGGCCCACAGCCGCTCCTGCGCCCGGTAGCGGGACTGGTACTGCTCATCGTCCGGCACGGTCATACCTGCCCGCTTGGCCAGGGCACGCACCGCGTCCGGATAGCTGAGGTCTTCCACCTCCATCATGAAATTCACCACGCCGCCGCCCTTGTGGCAGCCAAAGCAGTAGTAAATTCCCTTGTCCGGCGCGACGGAGAAGGAGGCGGTTTTTTCTCCATGGAAAGGGCAAAGGCCAAACAGGTTGGCACCCGCCCGCTTCAGGTTCACATATTGGCCCACCACATCCTCAATGGGATTGCGGGCCACCACTTCATCAATAAATGCCGGAGAAAATGCCATAGTTTGACCTCCTTTCCAAACTTTTTATATCTAAAATTAAGCCAGACGGCGGCCTTCCTCCGCCTTTTCCCCGCCGGTGCGTCCCTTGCGCTCCAGCATCCAGGCGATGAACCACACCGCAAACAAAAGCGTGGTCACAATTACATTGGGCTGCAAGCTGATACCCTCGGACTGCATCATGTAAGGCACCGCCGTCAATGTGGCGGCAGCCAGGGAAATCCAGTAAACCGCCTTCAAAAGTCCGTTCTTTTTGGAAAACGCCGCCACCAGTGCCAGAATCAGCACCGCCATGGTCAGTGTCCCCGCCAGGGGCAAACACATCACCGCCGGATGCTGGGACTGCACCGTGAAGAAGTTGGCTGACACCGTCGTTATTCCGCTTTCCGCCGCGGTATATTCCCGCACGCTGCCGGGCATGGTTTCAAACACCAGCGCAGAAGCCAGCAGCGCAGGCATGGCAATTTTCCACAGCTTCGTCTTGTTCATCGCAATCACCTCAAAATGTTATTGTAACACATTATCCTTTGGTTTGCCAGCTTACAGGAATGAAAATTTCTGAAAATTTATCCACGGCATAATTATCCGTCATGCCTGCAATATAGTCGCAGACCGTCCGCTCCAGGCCGTCGAAGCTCATCTGGGGTAAGAAATCCTCCGGCAAGTCCTCCGGATGGGCATAATAATGCTCAAACAGGCGGCGCAGCATGTCCTTTGCCTTGCCTTCCTCCCCCTTTGCCACCGGGTTGCGGTAGACCCGCTCAAACATGAACGCCCGCAAATCCTTCAGCGCCTTGTCCACCGCCGGAGTCAGGACGATGCGCCCCTCCTCCCGGGAGGAACGGATCATATCGCACACCAGCGTATCAATTCGCTGGGAATGGGTATTGCCCAGCACCGCCGAAATGGAGGCAGGAATGTCCTCATTGGACAAAATGCCCGCCCGAATGGCATCGTCAATGTCGTGATTGACATAGGCAATCTGGTCAGACCGGCGGACAATCTGCCCCTCCAGAGTTTCGGGAATATGGGCACCGGTATGGCCCAGAATGCCCATCCGCACCTCATAGGTCAGGTTCAGCCCCGCGCCCTCGTTTTCCAGAATATCCACCACCCGCAGGCTCTGCTCGTTGTGCCGGAAGCCGCCGGGCATCATTTCTGAAAGGGCCGCCTCTCCGGCGTGACCGAAGGGGGTGTGGCCCAAATCGTGGCCCATGGCAATGGCTTCGGACAAATCCTCATTTAGTGCCAGGGCCCTTGTGATGGTGCGGGCAATGCGGGAAACCTCAATGGTATGGGTCATGCGGGTACGGTAGTGGTCGCCCTCCGGGCTGAGAAAAACCTGGGTTTTGTGCATCAGGCGGCGAAACGCCTTGGAATGGACGATTTTATCCGTATCGTGCTGATAGCAGGTGCGCACATCCTGCTCCTGAAAGCTGTCGCCGTTGGGTCTGCCCAAACTGCCGTCGGCAAATGCCGCCAGCGGATTGAGCCTGCGATGCTCCTGCAATTCCAGTTCCTGCCGTACTGTCATACCCTCTCCCCCTTTTTATGTCCGTTCAAATCCAAGGAACCGGGTTCCCTGAAAGGTCAGATTCCCCCGGTCTCCTTCAATGAGCAGGCCGTACTCCTGGCCTGCCACCTGCAGCTCCATCCTATCGCCGCTGGACACCTGAAAGGTCACATAATATGTGGTGGAACTGTGATGGTGCATGGTATCCGTGCCATGGTGGTGGACAGACACATCCGCTCTTTTTTCCACAATGGTGACCGGAACCGTCAGCCGGGGGCTGTGGTTATTTTTGTTCCACTGGCCGATGCCTTTGACAAAGGTGACAACAAAGACACTCATCACCAGCAAAAACATCAGTACAAACAGGATTTCAAACATACCAAACATGTCAAATATTCCTACCATTTCTTCTTATGTCACCGGGAACGCCCGGTATTCCTGCCCGATTTCCATGCCCTCGATGGTGGCGGCGCTCATGTCCGTCAGCCTGTCGAGAAAGGGCTGCGCCTGTTTTTCCGGGAACAGCAGCTCCAGCTCCACATCCGCCCCAAACTGGGTATCCCGGATGATGCCCTCAAAGGCGGCAACCTCCAGCTTCACCCGCTCATAGAAATTGTAAGGACAGGGCACATACAGCACCGTCCACACCCGCTTCATGGATTTTCCCGCCGCGTCCACGGCGATTTTTGCCCCCTTGGTATAGGCGCGAACCAATCCGCCCGCCCCCAGAAGCACGCCGCCAAAATACCGGGTCACCACGCACACCACATTAAACAGCCCCTCCCGCTGCAAAACCTGCAGCATGGGCATTCCCGCGGTGCCGCCCGGCTCGCCGTCATCCGAAAAACGAACGGCACCGTCCTTAATGATATAGGCCCAGCAGTTGTGGGTGGCATCGTAGTGCTTTTTCTTCATTTCCTGAATTTTTTCCAGTGCCGCCTCCTCGGTTTCCACCGGCCAGAGCCTGCCGATGAAGCGGGACTTTTTCTCTATAAATTCATCCTCGCCAAACCCGGTGGGCACCAGATATTCGTCCAAGAATCAACACTCCTTTGTGATATAGCTTTTCAGCCTGCCGTAGAGGATTTCGTCCACCACGGTTTCCACCACAATGCCGTCGGCTGTGTAGTCCACCGACAGCACCTGGGCATTGTCATGCAGGGTTTCCACCATGCCGCCCATGGCGTACGGCAGCGTCACGGTGATTTGGTGGCGGCTGTGACCCAGGGCATTTTCAATGGCATGGAGCAGTTCCTCCATCCCCTCGCCCTGCTTTGCGGAAATTTTCACCACATCTTCCCCGATGGGAATATCCTCCGGGGCCACCAGGTCGGCCTTATTATAGCAGCGCAGCACCCGGGTGCCGTCCTTGGCAAGCTGGGCGATCAGCCGGTCCACCACCTGAATATGCTCCTCCCGGTTGGGGTCGGAAGCGTCGATGACATGCAGCAGCAAGTCCGCATACTGCAGTTCCTCCAGCGTTGCCCGGAAGGCATCCACCAGATGGTGGGGCAGCTTTGCGATAAAGCCCACCGTATCGGACAGAATCACATCCAGATTGTCCGACACCGTCAACAGGCGGCTGGTGGTATCCAGCGTGTCAAACAGCCGGTTGTTGGCAGGGATTCCCGCACCGGTCAGCCGGTTGAGCAGGGTGGATTTTCCCGCATTGGTATAGCCGACGATGGCCACCACCGGCACGGAATTTTTAATGCGCCGCTCCCGCTGCACGGCGCGCACCTGGCGCACCTGCTCCAGTTCGCCCCGCAGGCGGTCAATCCGCTCCCGGATGTGGCGGCGGTCGGATTCCAGCTTGGTTTCGCCGGGACCGCGGGTGCCGATGCCGCCGCCCTGCCGGGAAAGGCTTTTGCCCATACCGGACAGACGGGGCAGCAGATACTGGTACTGGGCCAGCTCCACCTGCAGCCGGCCTTCCTTGGTTTTGGCCCGCTGGGCGAAGATGTCCAGAATCAGGGCGCTGCGGTCCAGCACCGGCACGCCGATGATTTCCTCCAGCGCCCGGATGTTGCCGGGGGACAGCTCGTTGTCAAACACCACCATGGTAGACTCCGTAAACTCCACCAGCATTTTCACTTCCTGGGCCTTGCCCTCTCCGATGAAGCTGTGGGAATCCGGGGTGTGGCGGTTTTGCAGGATTTTTCCGGTGCAAAAGCCGCCGGCGGTTTCCAGCAGCGCTTCCAGCTCCTCCAGAGATTCCTCCGTGGCGGTCTGCGCCTGGGTAAAGCAGTCGGCGTTCAGGCCCACCAGAACCGCACGCTCCTGCTGTTTCTTTTCCATGATTTCTTCCATTGGTTTCCTCCATTGGACACTTTACGGTTTATTATAGCACAGGCACGGCTGTGTCTGCAACATTTTCCCGTAAAAAGGCGAAAAAAAGTTCGCACCGCAAAGAGCAGTACGAACTTTTATCTCTTACTTCAGGCCGAAACGCTTGTTGAAACGATCGACGCGTCCACCGGTGTCAACCAGCTTCTGCTTGCCGGTATAGAAAGGGTGGCACTTGGAGCAGATTTCAACACGAATCTCCTTCTTCGTGGAACCGGTCTCGAAAACGTTGCCACAAGCGCAGCGAATCGTGGTCTGTTCGTACTTAGGATGGATACCTTCCTTCATTTTGTTCACCTCTTTCTTATCAGATAAAAGGGCATAATTGCCCCAGCAATCTTTAATCGCCCGGATATAGTATCACACTTTTTTGCAGAATGCAAGTAGTTTTTTTACTTTTTTTGAAAAATACCGTATGGAACGATTTTACGCCTTAAAATGCCCAGTTGCCATCCCGGAAGATGGGCACCACCTTGCCATCCCGGCAATGGGCATCGATGTTCATGCTGTCGCAGCCAATCATGAAGTCCACATGAATCATGGAGTCGTTGATGCCCAGGGCCTGGCACTCCTCCAGGGTCTTATTGTGATTATCCCGGATGGTATCGGCAAAGCCGGCGCCCACCGCCAGATGGCAGGCGGCATTCTCATCAAACAAGGTGTTGTAGAACAGCACGCCGCTTTCGCAGATGGGGCTCTTCTGGGGCACCAGGGCGCACTCGCCCAGATAGGACGCGCCCTCGTCCATGGTCAGCATGGTGTTCAGCAGCTCCGCGCCCACTTCCGCGCCGGACTCTACCGCCTTGCCGTTTTCAAAGCGGATGTAGAAGTTGTCAATCAGCTGGCCCTGATAGCTCAGGGGCTTGGTGGAATAGACAATGCCCTCCGCCTTTCCCCGCATGGGAGAAATGAAGCACTCCTCCGAGGGAATGTTGGGGTTGAACACGATTTTCTGGCGGGAGGTTTCCGCGCCGCCGCAGAACATGGCCTCCGGAATCATGCCCACAGTCAAATCGGTGCCGTTGGCGGCGGTATAGTGCAGGCTTTCGATGCCCAGGCTGTTGAGGTAGTCGCAGCGGGCCTTCAGGTTGGCATTATGCTCCTGCCATGCCTGCACCGGCTCGTCGTTGACACGGGCGGTTTTCAGAATCAGCTCCCACAGCTTCTCCACTGCCTGGCTGGTGCGCATGCCGGGGAAGATTTTCTTCGCCCAGGCCGGGCCGGGCACAGCGGCAATGCACCACTGCTGCATACCATCCCGGCGGTCTGCGTAGGGCTTGAGGATGGGATAGGAGATTTTTCTGGCCTTGGCGGCCTTTTCCATATTCATACCCTTCAGGCCGTCCGGGTCAGAGGATTCCAAAAACAGCCGGCAGGGCAGGGTTTCGCACCAGTATTCCTGCCGGGCCTTCTGCCACTCGGTGACATTGGCCATGGTCTTGACGGACTGGTAGCGGTTGTGAATCTTGGCAAGGGGCTGATAGTCCCAGAATACGGTGACTTCCCGTGCCTTGGCCTTGTAACACTCCTCCACCACCATCTGGACAAATTCCGGCTGGTCCAAATCGGCATACACCAGCACATCCTGTCCCTTCTGGACATTGATGCCCACCCGGACAATCAGGCGGGCGTATTCCCGCAGAACGGTTTTCTTCATAATATTTTATCTCCTTTGCAGAAATATTCTTACCCTAGATTTTAGCAGATTCCGCCCCATTCGTCAATCACTGTTGCATTCTTTTCCCCGGTGCAGCCGATTTTTGTCCTACAAAAAAGGTGCCGTCCCCCACTCAGGACGACACCTTTTGCAAAAATTCATTTTCCGTCAAACACCATCCGCACAGCCAAGCACTTATATTGCCCCCTTTCCCAAAATGAAAGTTCTGATTACATCCATGTCGACATTCACTTTTTCCAGAATATATTCGCTGCCATCTTGCAAGCATATTTTTTCCTTTAATGTTTCGGCATCCAGGATATATCTTTGCAGTTCCGCATAACAGGAACCCAGCTCTTTTTCCAGGTAATACAAACTGGAGTCCCCGTCATCATATATCGCCTGCTTGATAAACAGGACATCGATTTTCCCATCATCGCCGTACACGATTTCGTAACTCAGGTCATAATTATATTCCCCGAAACATACATTTTCACGCTGGTTTAAATCACGATAATACCATAACAGAATGTCACTATGTGGAACCAGTGAATCTGTGTTCAACCCATTGACAAATTCGTA
>JBGVGH010000073.1:0-4487 GCA_045121575.1 Faecousia sp. | reverse complement strand
ACTCCTCATTCCTAACTCCCAACAAAAAGAAAACCCGCCCTTGACTGCCACCTTTACGCTTCGGCAATCAAGGGCGGGTTTTCTTCGCTCTTGGTATCTAACATCATTGGTTAACCTCGCTTTCTACGGATTGACAATTTCTTTCATTCCTTCGGTTCCTGCCCCAACCATAATTTTTCTTCATTCATTCTCAAAAGTGAGAGGGCTTTTTATGTGGGTATGGCCGCCTGACTGAAAGGGACTGCCTGGGATTTCTCTTTTCCATTGCGCTTTCATTTTGCTTTCTCATCCGTCCATAAAACAAGGGGAAAAGGGAAATCCGGGGGTTAACTGTACATCGGGTATCATCCTTTCACAAAACCATCCGTGCTTCGAATCGTCCTGCTTCGGGGAGGTATCTCCCTCTGTGTCTATAATATAGCACAGAAAATTCCGATTTTCAATTCTCAAATTTGTACAGAATCACAGCTTTCCATTTGTCCAAAACACAGAAATCCGCCTTCTTCCATTGACACCGCTTTCTGTCAATGCTATAATAAAAATGTTGGGCGGCCTCACGGCCGCCCTTTTATTCGTCCTTTTTCTTCCGCTTGATGAAGGCGAGGATGTAAAACACCACCGCCAGCATCATATAAATCAGATTCCACCCGGCAAGGCCCAGAATCAGCCAGATGGTGGCCGCCAGCGCGTACAAAACAGAGGGTGATTTCATAAAATTTTCCTCCCGGCACTTTTCTTTCATTGTAACAGGTTTTGAAAAAAGTGTCAACCGCAGGAAAAAGCCGCTGCCCAGGCAGCGGCTTTTTGAATATCAGCGGATGTACTCGATGACCACACGGCGATTGGGTTCCGTGCCGGTGGAATAGGTGGTGATGTTTTCCATGTCCTGCAGGGCGGCGTGAATCACATGACGCTCGTAGGCATTCATAGGCTCCAGGGTGGTGCGGCGGTGGGCCTTGAGCACCTGCTGAGCCTTCTTGCGGGCGTACTTGCGCAGGCTGTCCTCCCGCTTGGCGCGGTAGTCCTCCGCATCCACATTGATGCGCAGGTGACCCTCCACACCCCGGTTGACGGAGTAGTTGGCCAGGTGCTGAATGGCATCCAGCGTGTCGCCCCGGCGGCCAATCAGATAGCCCAAATCCTCACCCACCAGCTCCACATTGTAGGTGTTGTCCTCGCCCTTGACGGCGTGGGGCACGGCGTTGGAGCCCATGTGCTCCAGCAGGCCCTTGATAAACTGCTCGATTTTCTCTTCCACGCTGCCGGAAGCGGCGGGGGCGTAGACCTTGGGCTCTTTGGGAGCCTTGGCCTCTTCCGGCTTGCGCTCCGGACGGGGTGCCTTGGGAGCTTCCTTCCTGGGCTCAACCTTGGGAGCCTCCGACTTCTTCACCTCCGGCTTGGGTGCTTCCTTCTTCGGCTCGGCCTTGGCCTCTTCCGGCTTCTTCACAGGAGCGGCGGGGGCAGCGGGCTTGGAGCGGGAGGCGGCGCCCAGAGCGCTCCTGGGGGCTTCCGGCTTCTTCACTTCGTCGGGTGCCTGGTAAGTCACCTGCACCTTGGCAGGGGTGGCGCCGAAGCCCAGGAAACCGGACTTGGGCAGGGTCAGCACTTCGTAGGTAATCTCATCCCGGCTCAGACCCAGCTGGGCCAGGGCGGCCTCCACGGCCAGGTCAATGGTTTTTCCGGTGGTAACAATGGTCTTTTCCATCTTTATTCTTCCTCCGTGTAACGGTTGGGGTCGTAAGCACGGCCCTTGCAGTAGGGACGGTCAGCAATGCCGGAGAGGGTTTCCTTTTCCGCTTCTTCCTCCTGGGACAGCACGCCCTTGCGGGCCAGATACTCCGCGTTGGCGGCGGCGCGGTGGGCAGCCTGCTCCTCTTTCTGCTTCTGCTGCAGCTTCTTCTTGCTGGTATTCTGGGTAATGCCGTCGGGGTTGGCAGCACGGCGCTCGGCACGGATGCGCTCCTTTTCGGCTTCCTCCGCCTCCTGCTGCCGATAACGCTCCAGACGCTGGGCGTCCTCGGCATCGTAAATCTTGCGGTAGTGCAGGGTCAAAATGGCGTCCTCCACGGTGCGGACCACGCCGCCGACGAACCAGTACAGCGACAGGCCGGCAGGCACGGTGAAACCAATCCACAGGGACATCAGCGGCATCATCCACATCATCATCTTGCTCTGCTGGTTGGCCTGGGACTTTTGGGCGGTTTCCTTGTCCTGGATGCCGTTTTTGTCGGTGATGACGGAGTTGTTCATCTTCTGGGAAACGAACATCTGCAGCACCTGGCTGCCGGCAGACAGCAGGGCGGTCAGGAACAGGCCGATGTGGGCCCAGTCCCAGGCAGACCACTTAAACACATTAAACTGGGGGGTCAGGCCCAGGTTGATGCCCAAAAAGCCAAAGTTAATGCCCTCCAGGGTATTCTGACTGATGTTGGGAATGACTTCCCGAATCTGCTCGGCATACTGGGGGATATACTGGGCGGCGATAATCTGATTATAATAGGCGTTGCCGGTGAAAAGCTCCGGGGCGGCATCCTTGATGGTGTTGATAATCAGATTCACATTTTCCACGCTCTCGCCCAGCAGGTACTGGATAGGCTGGCGGATAACGGAGTAAAGCGGAATGAGAATCAGCATGGGCACGAAGCTCCACAGGCAGCCGCCGCAGCCCATGGTTGCGCCTTCTTCCTGCTGCAGCTTCTGAATGGCTTCGTTCTGCTTTTGCTTATCATCGGCGTATTTACGCTGAATTTCCTGAATACGGGGCTGAAGACGGGACATCTTCATCATGCTTTTTTTGCTCTTCATGGTAATGGGCAGCAGAACCAGCTGCACGATCACCGCAAAGAGAATCACTGCCATGCCGTAGTTGCCCAGCAGATGGTAAAGCTGGTTCAGAATCCAGCCGAAGGGCACGGTGACAATGTCGGATAAACTGAATGCCAGGAACATGGACATACCTCCTAAGTATGGGTGCGGAAGCACCGGCCGAAGAATTTGGGTGCTTCCTCCGGTACGGGGTCAAAGTAAGGATGCCTGGAGAAGGGGTGACAGCGCATCAGACGCTTGAAGGTAAGCCAGCCTCCTTTGACGGCTCCGTGTTTGGTAATTGCCTCGACGCCATAGGCCGAGCAGGTGGGACAGTAGCGGCATTTGGGCCCGGAGAGGGGGGAAATGTTCCGCTGGTAAAAGCGAATCAATTTGAGCATTATTGTTTTCATGGCTGCACCTCGTACGGCGTTTCCTCCGCCCGAATGCCCGCTTTTCCGGCCAGGGACAGAAAACTGTCCGTCAGTTCCCGGAAGCCGGCCTTGACGGCCCTGGAGCGTGCCACCACAACAATATCCCAGCCTGGCTGGAATTTTTCCTCATTCAGGCGATAAACCTCCCGAATACGGCGGCGAACCCGGTTGCGGACCACGGCGTGGCCCAGCTTTTTGCCCACGGTAATGCCCACCCGGTTGGAGCCGGTGCGGTTGCGCCGGGCATAGAGCACCAGACAGCCGTTGGCGTAACCGGGGGTGTTGTAAAGCCGCCGGAATATGTGGTTGAGCTTCAGCGGAGCAGAAAATTTCATAAAAAACAACCTCAATCTTTCCCTTATAAAAAAGGGAGCGGGGCGATGCTTCGCCCCGCACAGTCTCCTGTATCACCCTTTTGCTGCACAAGAGCAGCTTTGTGCTCAGGCGGACAGAACCTTGCGGCCCTTGGCGCGGCGGCGGGCGAGAACCTTACGGCCGTTGGAAGTTGCCATTCTCTGGCGGAAGCCATGAACCTTGGAACGGTGACGGCGGCTGGGCTGGTAGGTACGCTTCATCTGGTACACCTCCTTCGTTTTGCTTATGCTCGACAGCGGAAACGCTGCAGCAACACATACTATCTGACCATACAAGGTCATTCTGTGGTATTATAACCGAAAAGGGCAGGCAGGTCAATCTTTTTTTTAGGAAAATCCGTATTTTTTCAAAATTCGTTGCCCATTACCAGTTATCCGCCATCCGTCAAGCGGATAAATTGGGGTTTATAGGACTAAGGCGTTGTAGGGCAAAGGCATGCCTTTGCCGCTCAAAGTTGAAAAGGTGTGTCATTTAAGAGCGAGCCGAAGGCGAGTCGAAGAATCTCCACCTTTCCCTATTGAGATCCTTCGACTTCGCTGACGCTCCGCTCAGGATGACAACGGGGGAGTTTCTGCCGCCTCGCACAGGACTGTTGATTACGATACAGGTCGGCGAGGGCATGCCCTCGCCCTACAATGGGCTAATGGAAACAGCCCGAAAAACCCCCAATTAGCGGGGGCGGCTGGCACTATGCCGCCCGATGAATTTCATTCGTAATTTGTAATTCTGAATTTTTTTTGCCGCGCAAAAAGGGGCCGCCCAGCGGGCAGCCCCTTTTGCATGGTATGGAATTACACCAGCGCGGCGGTGATGATGGCCATCTTGTAGACCTCGTCGGCGTTGCAGCCGCGGGACAGGTCGTTGATGGGTGCA
>JBGVGH010000072.1:0-1842 GCA_045121575.1 Faecousia sp. | reverse complement strand
CTTCCGGCGGGCGAGCACCTGCTCCCCCCGCAGCACCAGAAAGTCATCCCGCCCGGCGGTAATGGGGTTGAAAGAGTTGGATTCGTGATTCATGGCACCAACCAAAACACGCTTCATAAAGGGCCCTCCTGTTTTTGTTTTGTCTATCATAGCACGGCGGAAAAAGGCTTGCAAGCAGAAAAAAGCCATTGCCAAAATCAGGAGCATATGCTATAATATTCCCAGTCCGTAAGGATAAATTAAAGTGTGAGGTGTGCAACATGAAGAAAATGCTTTGTGGCGTCCTGGTGGTTGTGATGCTGCTGTCCCTGGCGGCCTGCGGCAACAAGCTGTCCGGTACTTACAGCGTGAAGAACGCTCTGGGTGAGGTTTCCTACACCTTCGACGGGGACAAGGTCGTTGTCAAGACCTTCGCGCTGGGTGTGAAAGTGCTGGAAGTGGAAGGCACTTACAAGATCGACGGCGATGAAATCACCCTGACCTATGGCTCTGACGATGCCAAGGGGGACGACAATGTGCTCTCCGGCACCCAGAAGTTCGTCAAGGGCGACGGTTACATCGAAATCGGTGCTCTGAAGCTGGAAAAGCAGAAGTAAGCCCCCACAGAAAAGCCCGCTGCGATAAGCAGCGGGCTTCGTTTGTCCGAAGGGCAGAACCGGCAGCCAAAAGCGCATGGTAGGGACACCCCTCCGGGGTGTCCGCCGGAAGATGGCTTTCGGGCACCGGGGGACGGGTGCCCCTACGGCGTTTTTCGGCTGCCCCGCCTATTGTCATCCTGAGCGGAGCGCAGCGGAGTCGAAGGATCTCATAAGAAAAGGAGGAGATTCTTCGACTCGCCTCCGGCTCGCTCAGAATGACAAAATTTGTATGATGGTTTGAAGGCTGGCTCTATGCCGTCCCTTCGCTTTGAATCCCACTGCAGAAGGGAAAAATTCCCGCTTGACTTGGGCTTTTGGGAATGCTATGATAGCCACGGACAATTGAAAACCGCTTCGTGGAGGATTGGGCGGACGGCCCTTCCCTCTGAACAAGACAACCGGGTGCGAATCCCGGACGGTACCGCCGCTGTATGTGCCGAGGCGCGCTCTTTTGGTGAAAGCCAGTCACTGGGAAACCGGGAAGGCAGAGCGCGGCGCAGAGGGTCGCAGCCCTCCCAGGCACGAGTCAGAAGACCTACGAAGTGCGCCTTTCTCCCTTCCGTGCGATTACACGGAAGCGATTTGTCACGGAAAACCGGCCGTGGCACTCCTTTGGGGTGCCACGGTACTTTTGTTTTTGGAGGATTTGTTATGAACAAGAAAACCTGGATTGCATTGGCAGCCTTTGTGCTGCTGGTGGCGGTGCTGCTGACGGTGTTTTTCCTCACCCGCCCGGAAACGGAGGCTGGAGCCAAGGAAATCACAGTTACGGTCATTCATGCCGACGGCAGCAGCAAAAATTTCACCTATCACACCGACGAAGAATACCTGGGCGCCCTGCTGCTGGCAGAGGGCCTGATTGAAGGCTACGAGGGCCAGTATGGCTTCGTGGTGGAAACCGTGGACGGGGAAACCGCTTCGGACTGGAGCGTGGCCTACTGGGGCTGGTACACCGGCGAGCCGGTGGAGGCCAACATGGGCATGGTTGCCATCAGCCAGCAGCCCATCCGGGACGGGGAAAGCTACACCCTGAAATATGAAAAAATCAACGGCTAAGATTTCTGTCCGGGAAATTGCCCTGTTCGGTGTTCTGGGGGCGCTGACCTTCGCTGCGAAGCTGGTCATGAGCGGGCTGCCCAACATCGAGCCGGTGAGCCTGATGGTGATGCTCTTTGCCGTCACCTTTGGGAAAAAGTGCGTGTAT
>JBGVGH010000071.1:0-8217 GCA_045121575.1 Faecousia sp. | reverse complement strand
CGGGTGCGTTCCAACTGCTTGACGGTAAAACGCTCCCCACCGCTGGCTTCCACCTCTGCGATTCCATCTGTAATCTCGTCGATTTGCTCGTAGAGGAGCCGTTCCTGGCGTTCCCGGCTGATGGGAATACGCTCAAACTGGCTGTGTCCAATGATGATAGCGTCATAATCTCCGGTGGCGATACGGGCGCAGAACTTCTTACGGTTATGGGTCTCAAAGTCTTTTTTGGTGGTCACAAGGATATTGGCGGATGGGTAAAGCCGCAAAAACTCCGATGCCCATTGCTCGGTCAGGTGGTTCGGCACGACAAAAAGGGACTTCTGGCACAGCCCCAGCCGCTTGGATTCCATAGCGGCGGCCACCATCTCGAACGTCTTTCCCGCACCCACTTCGTGCGCCAGCAGCGTATTGCCGCCGTAGAGGATATGGGCAATAGCGCCCAGCTGATGCTCCCGCAGGGTGATGGCCGGGTTCATTCCTCCAAATCTGATATGGCTGCCATCGTATTCACGGGGCCGGGTGGAGTTCATTTCTTCATTGTACTGGCGCACCAGCGTCTGCCGCCGTTCCGGGTCCTTCCAAATCCAATCCCGAAAGGCATCCCGGATCGCCTGCTGCTTCTGCGCTGCCAAGGTGGTCTCCTTGGCATTCAGCACCCGGCGCTCTCTGCCGTCTGCATCCTCCACCGTGTCATAGATACGAACATCACGGAGGTTCAGCGCATCTTCCAGCAGCCGATAGGCGTTGGCCCGGTCTGTACCATAAGTGGTATAGGCAGCTACATCGTTGTAAGAAACGGAGCTTTTGCCGGTGACTTGCCACTCAGCGGTATAGGGTGTGTAATTGACCTCAATACTGCGCTGGAGATAAAACGGGGTGTTAAAGGTCTCATACATAAACTGCTGGATGTACTCTTTGTCGATCCAGGTAGCGCCCAGGCGAACCTCAATCTCCGAAGCATCCAGATCCTTGGGCTGAGCCTTTTCCAACGCCTCCACATTGACCGCAAAGGCGGGGTCTTTTTCTGCCGCCCGCTGTGCCTGCCGCAGCTTTCGGCGCACATTGCCAGAAAGGTATTCATCGGCAGTCACATAATGAGGGCGTTCCCCCTCAGGTACAGGACCGGGCAGACGGAAAATAACGCCGCGAAGCTCAGCGGCCAGCTCGTCCCCGGTCTTGCCGGTCAGCTGTTCCATGTACGCCATATCCACATGGGCTTTTTCCGCAATAGAGACAGCCAGGGCTTCACTTGCCGTGTCCACGGAGGTCACAGCCTCATGGGGTTTGATGGTGCGCTTGGTGAACATATCCGCCTTGCGCTCCAGCTTTCCTTCCTCGTCAATGATTTCCAGCGCGCACAGCAGATAGTAGCTGGAATCATCGGCAAAGGCCAGACGGTTAGCACGGTCATTGATAAGGCCATACCTGGCAGAGAAATTATCATAAAGCTGGTTAAGCTCCGACTGTTTCTCTCGGATGGCGCTGTCTGGAATGGCAGCATCCATCTGAAGGTCAATGAGATCCTGAACACAATCCCGCAGACCGACCATGCCTTTTACACGGACTTCGGCGGTGGCATTGAGATCAGGCCGCACCATGCGGCTGTTTTCCCGGAAGTACACTTCGCCGTCCACCACGGTATAGGAGTAGTTTTTTACATCGGGGTCAGCGGGGATAGAGGTGTCGATGGATTCGCCCTCTCCCAGCTCCGGCAGCGCAGCCTCCTGATAGGTGCCACGAATATACTTTACAGCATCGTGCAGCTGGTCGGACAGTTCCAAGCCCTCAATGGGGGTTACGGTGTAGTCTATGCCATGAGCGGTGCTTTCCGGTTCCTGTCTGCCCAGCACCATTTCAGGGTGGTCGAGGAAATAGCGATTGATGGCAAACCCATCTTCCGTCTGACCGGTCTGCGTCCATTCCGGTGTAATGTCCAGCGGACGGTCTCTCTTTTGCAAAAAGATAATGTCAGAAACCACTTCGGTTCCGGCATTGGCCTTGAACGCATTGTTGGGTAGTCGAATGGCTCCCAGCAGCTCGGCGCGCTGGGCCAGATACCGGCGCACGGTAGAATCCTTGGCATCCATCGTATAGCGGCTGGTAACAAAGGCTACCACACCACCGGGACGCACCTGATCTAAGGATTTTGCAAAGAAATAGTTGTGGATGTTGAAGCCCAGCTTGTTATAGGCTTTGTCGTTGACCTGATACTGACCGAAAGGAACATTGCCCACCGCCAGATCGTAAAAATCCCGGTGGTCCGTGGTCTCAAAGCCTGCAACTGTGATATTGGCCTTGGGGTAAAGCTGTTCTGCGATCCGTCCGGTGATGGGGTCCAGCTCCACACCATACAGCTTGCTTCCTGCCATACGCTCCGGTAGCATCCCAAAGAAATTACCCACACCGCAGGACGGTTCCAAAATGTTGCCAGTCTCAAATCCCATGCGGCCTACGGCCTCATAGATAGCCTGGATCACCGTAGGGCTGGTGTAATGGGCGTTGAGGGTGGAACCTCTGGCGGCGGCGTACTCCTCCGGGGTCAGCAATTCCTTCAGCTGGGCATATTCCTTGCTCCAGCTTTCTTTAGAGGGTTCAAAGGCATCCGGCAGACCGCCCCAGCCCACATAGCGGGAAAGCACCTGCTGCTGTTCCGGGCTGGCCTGCTGACCGGTAGCCTCCAGCTCCTTCAAAAGCTGAATGGCGTTGATGTTTGCCTGAAACTTGACTTTCGGGCCGCCCTCACCCAAATGGTCGTCGGTAATATGGAAATTCTGCGCGTTTCGGCGAACATTGGTCTTGTATTCCTCATAAGCGGCATCCTCGGCAGCGGCGGCATTGGGAAAGGTCTGCCACTCGCCGTTGACCTGAATCGAAATGGGATGTTCGTCCAAAACTTCATCCAGAGTTTTCTCCGGCTCCGGTGCAGGCGGTTCCGGTTCCTCAATGTGTAGGCGTTCCACGACCACACCATAAGGCAGATTGTTCTTATCACCCGGATAGACTGTTACCGGCTCAGTGGTATAGGTTCTATGAGAAAAGCCGTCCTGTTCCAGTTCATACAGAGCGCGCAAAACAGCGGCGGCATCCTGCCAGTTCATCCCCAAAATGGTGTTAAACTTGTCGTGGATATTGATTTCAAAACCACCGGTGGAAACAAAATAATCTGCGGTGTCTCCGTTCTGCAGCTCCATCGTTTCCGCTGTGCCAATATAAGCTCCTGCCAGATAATGGGCGATTTGAGCGTTATCCTCGCCGTCATGGAAGTGCTGGGCGATAATTGCTTTTTCTGTGGCATCCAGCAGACCATCGGTTCCGGTCATCACCTCCCGCAAATCCGGGTTAAGCGTTTGGAGTATCAGATGATTGAGATAATTCTGCGCGGCTGCTTTATCTGGGAATGCCGGCACAGTTCCATCGCCGCTTGCATAATAGTTGTGAATCGTTTGATCCCAAATAGCAAACGCATCCTCCGGGTCGGGGAATGCGTCGCTGGTTGTTGTAACAAAAAACCGTGGCTCCGGCGTTTCTTCCTCGGCAGCAATCTGCTCTACATCGGCCATCACCCGCTGGATAAACGGGTCATTGTCCAGCTTTTGAGCATCAACCACCTGACCGTCCACGATACCGCGCTCCGCCAAGGACTCCCGAATGGCAACCGGGTCTATATCATCCAGAGCATCCTGCTCGGCCTGCGTATAGAAACGGTCCTCTTTGATAAGCTGGGCGATACGGCGCTGGACTTTCGGCCACGGCAGCTCCATTTCCTCCGGGCTTCCGGTTCGGACAATAAACAGGCTCTTGCTGTCGCTGCCGCCATACTCATGGCTCAACCATGCGGCAGTATCCTTTTCCCTCGCATGATCCTTCATGTAACGGACAACCGCGTGTTTGCTCTGAATATCACCGTTCCATGCACGAATGGCATTGTCAATATCATCCTGAGAGAGTGGTCGCAGAAGCTCATGTAATTTGGGGTAGGTTTCCTCTATGACCTCCCGGTGCAGGCGCTGGCGGAACTCCGGTACATCGACAAACAGCCGGATCAGCTCCATATCACCGGAATTAAGAATGGCACGGCGCACCGCAGCGTTGCCCTCAATTACGGCATTTTCCCGGTCAGAATGACCACAGGCATTCCGATAGGCCGTATCCTCGGTAATAGCTGCAATCACAATGGGCTTGTACTGCTCATACTGCTCCCGGATGGTAGGCTTCACGGGTTCTGCTGCACCATTTCCGAAAACTCTGGTTCCGTCTGCGCCAAATTCGGCTTCGTGGGCGTTGATGGCCTGCTCTGCCTCATGGTCGATGGAGCGCAGGGAATACTCCTGATGTTCGGTGCCACCCTCCGGGACAGCAGAGATCGTCACATCATGCTTATCCCGCAGCCGTTCCACATACTGCTCCAGCTGGTGTGCCGGAATCCCGCACATTTCTATGCGGCCTGCTCCCGGAACTGGGCGGGTGGTCAGATGCAGTTCCAACTCTGCGGCGGCTGCTTTGGCATCCTCACCGTATAGCTCAAAGAAATCGCCCACCTGATAAAGCACCAGATCATCGGGGTGGCGTTCCTTGACCGCGTTGTATTCCCAGCTGGCCTGAGCAGGCTGGTTCTCTGTTTCGATGGCGTCTGCTTCCGCCAGCGCCTTTTCTGCCTGAATTTTCTCGTACTCGGCCTGCTCCTGCGCGGTCAGATAGCGGTCTTTTTTGATAAGGTCGGTAATACGCTTGGAGACCTTCTCCCAAGTGAAATGAACATCTGGGCAATCTCTTTTCTTGTAGTGCAGTCCCTTTCCGTCATGGTCCTCTCCACTCCCGGATGCGCCGGACAGGGCATGGGAGCGCCCACCGATACCGTACTCCTGTCGGAGAAACGCCACCTTCTCCTTGTCCGTATGCGACTCCTGAAAGAATGTGAAGATACGGCCCTTGCCGCCCTCAAAGCCGCTGCCTCTGGTCATGGCGGCGTCGATCTCGTCCTCGGTGATAAAATGTTTGACCGAAGGAACCTCCGTCATATCGGTTGCAAATTCTTTTCGGGGCAAAGACAAATCCTTCAGCTTTTCCCAAATCTCTCCTGGTCTGTGGTAATGGAACCGAAGCAGGTCACGGTCCTGGTTGTACGCAGTCCAAAAGGCGGCATATTCATCGGTCAGGGTCTGCCTGAAATCAGGGCTTTTCAGTTGTTCGGTCAGCCATTTGGTTTCCTCCGGGAACCCGTTTCCTTTAATCTGTGCAAGGCTACTCAGATACCCTGCTTCCCTGGCCTCATCGCTGAAATCGTGGTAAAGATTCCAAAGCTTTGACGCCAGAAGGGATCGTTCATAGCCTGCCGCTTCGGTCAACTCCACATTGGTGGCAAACTGGCCGGATTCCAGAAGTTCCCCGATGCGCTCAGCGGCACTCTCCCAAGAGATGACTTGGGCTGATTTATCGTAACGGGCAGATTTTCCACGGGAAAGGCGGATGCCCTCCTCGGTGTACCAGGCCGTGATACTGCCGGTGTTGGTCGTTATACCATTGCCGCCATGATAGAGCGCTTGCAGAGAAGCGGCAATTTCTGAAACGGGCTTCTGCTTTTCAGATTCAGCAACAATCCTCTCTCGCTGATGGTCGGTGTTGCCGCCCAGCCGCAGTACATGGTCAATTTCCTTTTGGGCAAAAGAAAAAGCAGGGAATGTGTTTGTAACATTCTCTGCTTCATCTATCTTTTGGATTTGTTCTGCTTCGGAGAGGAACAGGTCTAAGGTCAGCTGTTGATAAGCTCCGCCAGAAGAATCTCCTCGGCCTGCGCTTTGCAGGTGTTCATCAGGCCCACCCACTTCATCGGATCGGCTGCTTTCAGTTTCTCTGTTGCGCCCGCCTCCTTCGCCAGCTGGGGCATCATCTGCTCCAGACGGGTCTGGGCTGTCTCGTCGATCTCGATGAGGTGCGGGTACAGCTTCTCGCTCATCAGCAGCTGGTTGTAAAGAATCGGGCGGTGTTCCTTCAGATACGCTTTCCGCATCCTGCCGTACTTGCCCAGGGGCTTCGATTGCTGTTCGCTCAGCTTCAGGTCGGGAATCAGATAATCCCCGTTCTTGGTGTAGGTTAAGGTGTTGTTCATCCCATTGGCTCCTTTCTTGCATGGCCTCGCGCTCTGCATTTCGGACGGTGACGCCGATCTGCCGCAGCACTTGTTGATTGATCTGACTGACCGCTGTTCCCAGCGCCCCGATGGTGGCCGGGGTATTGAAATCGAAGATTGCCATGAAATCCTCATGGTCAAAGTAGCGTTCCGGCTCCAGTCCACAACGGGACATCAGGGCGTAGGTGATGCTGACGGTGGCGGCTGCCTTAAACTGTACTCCGATGTTGAACTCATCGTACTCCTCCAGAAAGGAACCGTCAATGATATAGAAAAAGTCCTGCTGATGCTCCGCCCAATATTCATCCGCCAGCTTACGGGCCACATCGGTGAGTTGCTGGGCGAAATCATCCCCGCCGATCCCATAGGTACGCTCCAGCATGGCCTCCACCGGAATCATGTGCTGTTCTTCCAGCTGCCACAGCCAAGGGGTGCGGGAATGTTCACGGGTTCCGGTATCGGAAATATCGAACACATAGCGTAAACGGGGTCTGTCCCCGGAATCGTCTACCAGCGCAATGCCTTTAGACCCGCGCCGGACATACCGGCCCATCTTATCATTCCACAGGTCGTACTCGGCACAGGCGGTGGCGTCCGGGCGCTGGGCGTAGATCATCAGCTGTTCATGGAACGGGTATTTATAAAGACGGGATGCGGTGGTAAGAAAAGCCGCCCACTCCTGCCAGCTGCCGGTGAGCTGTGTTGCCACCTTATCTACCATCTGCGCATACATTTCTGCTTTTGTTGGCATGGTTTTCTGTCCTCCCTTCATTTTGAATGATAGAAATAGGGCGGCTCAGAAAGGCCGCCCCATCAGGTATTTATGTGTACTGCTTACTCGTCAAAGTCCGGATACAGCTCCAGCACAGCAAATTCATCATCGGTCATGGCACGGAGCTTAGAGAGGGTGCTGTCGGTCAATGCCAAAAGCTCGGTTTCTTCCGGCGAAAGTTCGCCGCGCATCTCGCTCAGGCTGTCAATCAGCCCGGTGCGGCTGCCGGTATTGTAAATACACATCAGATTCATTTCCTCAAAGGTGAAGTTTCCCATATCAAATCTCCCTTTCCGCGCTCTTTTGGGGCGCTTTCTTTTTGTGTTCCGTCCTGGGTTGACTTTTCAGTTGCTCCATAACGGACTTCTTCTTATCCCGTTCCTCCCGATGAGTGGCTGCCGCCAAGTCCATGAGGGAAATGGGCTGGCCGCTGCGGGCCTGCTGCTCCAACTGCGCTACCGTCGGCTCCCTGGAACCGTTGTTGATAACACCGTCAATCATGCCATAATCGTCCTCCACGGTCATTTCCGCATTTTTCATCGGATTATCCGACAGAAATCCGGGAACATCGGTAAAACCAAAACTATCGCAGTAATGACAGGATACCTTACCATCCTGCTTGATGGCAACGATGTCGCTGACACTCATAGATGGACTGTGAAAATCCACCGGCTTTTGCAGATTGAACTGCTCATACAGCCTTTCCAGCTGCTCCATTGTACTGCCGGAACCGTTCAGCGGGGCGGTGTAAATAAGATCGTAGTTGCTCCGGTCTACGGATAGGCTGTGAGATTGCAGCCAATCCAGATTCATGAATCGCAAATTTTGCGGGTCCTCCCGGCTCACTTGATAGATAGCAAAGCAGTCTCCCTCATGGGATAGAAACGCCTGCTCTCGTTCCTGCTGATGCTTCTGACGATCCAGCACCTTCTCATGGAACTGCGGGCTTTGTTCCCATTCCTCACGGGACACAGCAAAGATACCGTCATGGGCATCCAGGTCGATAGTATCAAAAGCCATCTCCGGGGTTTCGCCCTCCTGTACAATGTACACGGTCAAATCTCGCTCCATCAGCTCGTAGGCCCGTTCTTTGGAGAGGGGAAAAAGGTCGCTGTCCAGGTAGCCGCATTTCTCCAGATCATCTTGGGTCAGCACCGGGTCCGGCATGGGGTATTCGTCCAATGCCTGCTCTGGTGATTCCGGTAACATAGAAACAGATGGACTCTGTACTTCGCCTAACTCATTTTTCTCAAATTGTTGCTGTTGAGCAGCTTCTACCTGTTCCATCAGCGTGTCGTAATCGTATGGTCTCACCAAA
>JBGVGH010000070.1:0-6678 GCA_045121575.1 Faecousia sp. | reverse complement strand
CGAAGCGGCACAAACCGGGGAAAACTACCGCATCTACGCCTGCGGCGGCGACGGCACCCTCAACGAGGTAGCCGCCGGGGCGGCAGGCTTCCCCAACGCCGCCGTCACCGTCTTTTCCGGCGGCAGCGGCAACGATTTTGTCAAGCTCTTTGATGAGCCCAAGGCCTTTTTTGATTTGGAACGGCTGCTGGACGCGGAGGAAACCACCTTCGACTTGATTCGCTGCAACGAGGATTTGGCGCTGAACATCTGCTCGGTGGGTTTGGACGCCCGCATCGGCACCGATGTGAGCCGCTACAAGCGGCTGCCGCTGCTGTCCGGCTTCCGGGCGTACGCCGCCTCCACCCTCATCAATGTGGTGCGGGGCATCGGGGAGCATTATGTGGTGGACATCAACGGCGAGGTTATCGACGGGGACAAAACCCTCATCTGCGTGTGCAACGGCCGGTTTTACGGCGGCGGCTTCAACCCGGTGCCGGAGGCAGACCCTGCCGACGGGTTGCTGGAGGTGCTGGTGATTGAAAAGGTGACCCGGCTGCAGGTTCCCGGCGTCATCGGCAAATACAAAGCCGGGCGCTATCAGGATCTGGAAGGCCTGGTGCGCCACTTCCAGACCGACCGCATCACCATCCGCTGCGACCGGGAAACTCCCATCAATCTGGACGGCGAACTGCGGCTGGCCAAAACCGTCACCATGGCGGTGGCGGAGGAAAAAGTGCGCTTTTTCTACCCCAGAGGGCTGAAGTGGAAATAAAAGCATTTGCCAATCCAAAGAATCTCAACCATACCCAAGGAGGAACCCAAATGGGCCTGTTTTCCGATGTTTTACTGACGGTGGACTATGACCGCACCATGACCAATGTGCAAAATGAAATTCCCCCCCGCAATCTGGAGGCCATCCGCTATTTTATGGACAACGGCGGCGCTTTCACCCTGAACACCGGCCGCTCCTTTCCCATGAGCAAAACCTGCCGGGAAACGGTGCAGGTGAACGCCCCTCTGCTGCTGTATAACGGGGCGGCGGCTTATAACATGGAAACGGGAAAAATGGAATTTTGCCATACCATCGATTTGGATATGCAGGAAACGGTGCGCTGGTGCATGGACGCTTTCCCGGAACTCACCGTGGAGGTGCAGGGGCTGGAGGCGCACTACTGCTTCGAGGAAAACTGGGCCTGGTATAATTTCCGGGGGCATAACCACTGCGCCCGGCGCTTTGCCGATGTCAATGAGGATTTGGGGCCGTTTTTGAAATTTGCCCTGTACCTGCCCTTCCGGGGGGAAACCATGGCGGATATGTATGCCTGCACCCCGGAAGAAAACGACCGGGTGCATCAGGTGGAGCGGCTTTTGCGGGAGAAATTCGGGGAAAAAATCGAGGTTTTCCGCCCCACCGCCCGCATTATGGATGTGATGGCCAGCGGCGTTTCCAAGGACCGGGCGGCACGGCAGCTGCAGCAGCGGCTGGGCCGGAAAATTCTGGTGTGCGTGGGCGACGGAGAGAACGATGTGCCCATGCTGCAGGGGGCGGATTTCGCCTTCAGCCCCGCCGACGGCGTGGTGGCAGACCGTTTTGAAAATGTGTGCCCCTGCGGCGACGGCGCCGTGGCGGATGTGATTTATAAAAAAATCCCGGAGATTCTGCAAAATAAGGCTTGACAACTGCCCTTTACCATGGTAGAATGCAAAGGCTGAATCGCTCGGGACTTGCGGGTGTAGTTCAATGGTAGAACACCAGCCTTCCAAGCTGGATACGCGGGTCCGATTCCCGTCACCCGCTCCAAAAGATGCGCCAGTAGCTCAGCTGGATAGAGCAACTGCCTTCTAAGCAGTAGGTCGGGGGTTCGAGTCCCTCCTGGCGTGCCAACTCTCATTCAGCGAATTGAATATGGTGGATATGGCCTAGTTGGCTAAGGCGTCAGATTGTGGCTCTGAAGATCGTGGGTTCGAGTCCCATTATCCACCCCATAAAAACAGGAGATATCTTCGGATATCTCCTGTTTTTATATGGTATTTGGTGGATAATGGGGCTCGAAAGGCCGGCACCAGTGCGCACACTGGTGCAAAAACAGTCCGGTGGACTGTTTTTAGGCCGTGGGAGAGTCCCTGCGCTTTCGGACGCATCCGGTACGGATGTGGACGAAAGCGCAACAGTCGGAAGCACCGCACAATTCTCTTGACCCAGATTTGACCCATACGGGAAATTTTTCAGAAAAAGCACCGGGTGAACAGCCTTTTTTGCTGTCCACCCGGTTTTATACTTTTTGAGAGTCAGAGCGCCTGTTTCAGCAAGTTCCCCATCTTTGCTGCCGCCTGTTCCTGTACCTTGTTTGTGGCGTGGGTGTAGGTGGCGAGGGTGAAACCGGCACTGCTATGCCCCAGCATACTGGACACGGTCTTGACATCGATTCCGTTTTGCAAGGCCAGTGTTGCGAAGGTGTGCCGCAGATCGTGGAAGCGGATATGCTCCAGCCCGGCATCCTTCAGGATTTTCTGATGGAGCTTTACCACCGAATCGGGGTGGTACATTCCACCGGTCACCGGTGAGGGGAACAGGTAGGGATTGTTGGGGTGCTTGTCGTGTTCCTGTTTCAGCAGTTCCATGGTTTCCGCGGACAGGGCGATTTTTCGCATGGAGTTGTCCGTCTTAGGCGGCTGTACCTTCACCTCTCCCTTGGAACGGTAAGCCTGCTTGGATACAGAGATCGTCATATTCTCAGTGTCCACATCCGACCACAGCAGTGGCACCAATTCTCCCTTTCGCAGGCCTGTGGTCAGTTCCAGGAAGAACATGGGAAGCAGACCCCTTTTATCGGCGGCGGCAAGGTAGCTCCCAAGCTGCGCCTGAGTCAGCACCTTCATTTCCTTTTTATCCGCTTTCGGCAGCTTGCACCCATCTGCGGGATTGCGCAGGATCAGCCGTTCCTCTACTGCGCTGCTTAGGCAAGCTTTCAGCATATTGTGCATCCCCCGGATGTAGGAGACGCTCAGTCCCGGCTGCTTGCCTTTTAGTTCTTTCCGTGTTCTGCCGTTTTCCCGGAGTTCATTGTACAGCCTTTGAATGTCCATGGTCTGGAGCTGGTTCAGCTTGATATCCCCCAGCTTGGGGCGGATATGGGTGTCGATGAACATTTTGTAGTAGACGGCGGTGCTTTTACGGATCCTCGGCTTGGCGTAGACCTCATACCACAAGTCCATCCACTCGCCCACCGTATACATTCCCGACCTCTTGATATCCAGGTTTTCGCTCTCCGCGATGGCTTTCTTCAGTTTTTCCTTGACCTCGGCCTGGGTCTTGCCCAGGACATTCTTGACGATGGTCTTGCCTGTGACTGGATCCGTTCCTGCGGTGTATCGCCCTTCCCAGCGACCATCCTTTCTCTTTCTCAGGCTTCCTTCGCCGTTAGCTCGTCTTTTTGCCATGTTATCAGTCCTCCTTCCTTTGTGGCAGCACACACAGTACCGTAATACTTGCGAAATAGCTAGTCACTAGACCTACCAAAGATTTCGGCGTAAACTACAGCACAATAGCCATAGTACCTACAATGTCAAAACCCTCCTGCGAAGCCGCCTTGACCAGTTCCGCAGGAGGGATTTATTTGTTTTTTTCGTTTTGTTAGATGTTATCTGGCGGCATAAGCAGGTGCTGTCTGATGGCATCAAAAATGGTTTTCTTTCCCTATAAGCCGATCTGCCCATTCCTTGACCTTCTGTCCCAATTCCTCTGGGGTCAGGCCATCTACATCCAACACATCCACATCCGGACGGCCAAGAAACCACGCCTTTTTCAGCGGCAGGAAGTTCTGCAAATAATGATCAAAGAAATTCCGGGAGCGGGTGGAATCATTCTGCTTATTCCGGCGCAGGGTTTCTTCCGACGCGTTCAGGAACAGGATTCGGTCGGGCATACATTTGCGGACAGCATCCAGCTCCGGCTTCAGCGGCTGCTCGATCTCCCAGTCCACACCGATGGTCTTGGGATAGTTCAGGGTGTAGAACTCGATTTCCTCTGCGCCGAAGTCCATGATGGTGCAGGGATACTGCTGTGCCTTTTCCCAGCGCTGAAGCTCCTTCCGAAGCCACAGCCGCTGGATTTCCAAGTAGTCCTCATATTTGTTCTTGTCCAGATTTCGCCGCTTAATCTCGGCAATCACGTCGGAGTTGTCCTCATAGCTGATATGGATATCCGGTGCGTGTTCCTGTAAGTAACGAACTGCGGTGGTCTTACCCACAGCCATACAGCCTTGCAGTGATAGAATCATTATTTACCTCTTTTCGCTTTACGGCTTTTTGAAAAAGATGTATTTTGAATGACGTGCAAATCCCAGTTTCTTATAGAATTCTTGGTCGGAGATCACAAAAGCCCACTTTGCGCCCAATGCTTTGCAGCGCTGCAGGGCTTCCAGAACCACCGCTTTTCCCAGACCCATTCCCCGGTATTTGGGGATGGTGCAGACCGGCTCCACATAGGCATAGTCCGTCCGCACATCATACCAGCAGGTGCAGTGGGCAGCAAATTCACCCTGTTCATCCACTACCTCAAGGCACAGTTCGCTTTTGCGGTTGGGCGGCAGAATTTTATTTGCCAACATTTTCTCCAACTCTGCCGGATCACCCTCATGTCCAAAGCCTTTCCAAATTACTGTCTGATAAGCCAGATTATCCCCCGGGAAGCGGATCTCCCGGATGGAAAATCCGGCAGGGAGACTATATTCCAAAGATTCTCCCGAATCCCGGCAGAGGATCGGCTCCGTTTGCTCTGCTTGCGTGTAACCTAGAGAGAGCAGCAGATTCTGTGTGCGAATATCATCCTCCCGCACCGTAACACTTAGGCCATTTTCATCTTTCAGATTCCCATAAGCGTATTCGAGAATTTCGGGAAGCAGATCGGCATACGCATCCAGCGCACCACAAAAGGCTTCGCCGTGGAACAGATCATAAATGGCTGCGCCCACAACGGAATTTCCATCCATCCAAAGACCGATGGTATTCAGCTTCTCCCTGTCGCAATAGGGATGGGCATACATCCACTCCCACCGTGCCCAATTCCAGTTGATATGTTTTTTCTCACTGTTCATGGCAATCAGAAAGTCACAGACGGCTTGATAGTATTCATCAGAAAAAGATATGAATCGGACTTCTATCGGCTTCACATACCGCACTTCCAATGCACCGTCAAATTCGCTAACACGCTCACTTCCATCCCAATGGAAACCATGCTTTTCATAGAACCGGCGGGCGCGGGTGTTTTCCTTGAATGCCCAGAGATACACAGGACGGTCACCGATTTGCTTTAGAGCTTCCATCAGCATGGCATGACCAAGACCTGTTCCCCAGCTTTCAGGCAGAGAGTGGATTGCCACAATTTCTGCGCCTTCCTCAGTTTCCTGCCAGCAGAGGAAGCCCTTGTCACCACCCATCAGAAAGTGCATCTTTCCTTCCCGATAAATACTCTCCAGCATGGCACGGCAGTTGTCTGGATTTGTGCAGGTATCCATGGTTTTCGGTGACACAAAATCCGCAAAAGCCGTGCGGAAGGATGTGACCATAATATCTGCGGCAAGCGCCATATCTTCAAATGTTGTGTTTCGGACAGTCATTGCTGCACCCCCCAACTTTTGTGTAGTCATTATACACCCAAGAAAACTGCATTGCAAATGAAAAGTGAGAGCCGGGACGAATCCCGGCTCGGTTCAGATATTTGCATCGATGTATTCCATATATGGTTTGCGCATGACCGCATCTCGGTTTTGGATGAACCATTGATAGGACTCCTTTAGTCCCTCTGCCAGAGGCTTAACATCCGACATGAGAGTCATCTGCTTGGTCACATCCAGATAGTAGTCATAATCATGGAAGCAGAAATAGGCTCGCTGGGAGTGTCCCTCCACGCTTACGGTTTCCAGATCTGCGCCTACTGCGTCATAGCAGAGCTTGACCCATTCAGAGATGGTCATAGCGTCGGGGTTGCCTACATTGTAGATCCGTTCCTTCGGGTGCTTATCCAGCAGGATCTCGATAAAGCGGCACAGATCCTCCACATGGAAGAACTGCATCTTCATGCTGCCATCGCCGGGGATATAGAATTTCCGCGAGCTTTCTGCGCACTCAAAGACAAAAGGCTCCCGGTAAACATTCTGCATGGGGCCGTAGAGATAGGGCGGGCGCAGGATGTAGGCATTTGGAACCGCCTGCCGCAGATATTCCTCCGCCGCCAGCTTGTTGGTGCCATAGGCACCCCAATGGATGTTGGGGCCGCAGATCTGATCTTCCGTAAAAGGCTGGGGATTGGTTTCTGGGTAAACAGCGGAAGATGAAACCATGATGTAATCTCCGAATTTGCCCAGTGCATTCACCAGGTTCTCCACATGCTCCCTGGTGTAGGCAGTGATGTCCAGCACAGCGTCAAATTCATAGCCTTTCAGCTTCTCACCCAAATCATTCCGATCACCCTCAATCAGAGTCACATTGGGAAGCTGCGGCTTGGAATTGCGGTTCAGGACATACACATCGTCGCCTTTTTGAGCGAAGTAATTAGCAACATAACGGCTGACAAAAACCGTGCCACCGGTTACAAGGATTCTTCGCATCATGCCACCCCATTAAAATCGGTTTTGCTCTCAAAGGGACGATTGAAGGAGCCAATCTCGATCAGATTCCCTTCCGGGTCTGCGATAT
>JBGVGH010000069.1:0-15661 GCA_045121575.1 Faecousia sp. | reverse complement strand
GGGCCGGCTCTATGCCGCCTGCCGTTTTGCGGAAATACCCCGTTGTCATCCTGAGCGGAGTGCTAGCGAAGTCGAAGGATCTCATAGGGAGAGTCGGAGATTCTTCGACTCACTTCGTTCGCTCAGAATGACAAAAATGGGGGCGGTACTCTTGCGGGCGGCATGTATGCCGCCCCTACTGGGATGTTCTGTTTTCGGTAACGCGGCAAAGGCATGCCTTTGCCCTACAGAGGATGAGGGGCGGGCGGATAATATCCGCCCCTACTGACCACTGTCAACTCCTCACTCCTAACTCCTCACTCCTAACTGTGCGCGGTGTTTCGTGGAAATCACCAATTCTGGGGCGGAATCAGGCCGGAATTTCCACTTGATTATCCTGCCGATTTGACATATAATGACATCGGAGAGAAAAGGTACTACCTTTTGTATCATCGGAGGAGAACAATGACGGAATTTAAGGATATTTATGCCAAGGAAGCCCATGCCATGCTTCTGCGGGAAATGCGCACCGGCGCTTATGCCAACTGCCCCCATTTGCCCCGGGAAAGCGAGCTGGCCAAAGTCATGGGCATCAGCCGCACCCAGCTGCGGGACATTCTGGCGGTGCTGGAATGCGAGGGCTTTATTACACGCCGGCACGGTGTCGGCACCATCATCAATCGCCATGTGTTACAGGTCAAAACCCGGATGGACATGGAGCAGGAATTTTTGGAAATGATTCACGCCGGCGGCTTCAAGCCCGGTGCGTCCGTTCTGAAGGTGGAGCGCGGCTGCGCCACGGAAGCGGAGTGCGCCGCATTGCAGCTTCCGGAGGGGACGGAGGTTATCCGCTGCGAAAAGCTGTGTACCGCTGACAAAAATCCTGCCCTGCTCTGCCGGGATATTTTTATGGCCTCCCTGCTCAAGGGCGAGGTGACGGAGCAGATGTTCCGGGCACCGGTGTTCCAGGTGCTGCAGGACAAGTGCGGCGTCAACTGCTACATGGATATTTCCGAGCTGCATCCCATTGTGGCAAGCAATCCGGTGGCGGAGATTTTAAATCTGCCCCTGGGCACGCCCTTGATGTACATCGACGAGGTGGACTTCGACATTGAGGGTAAGCCGGTGCTGTATTCCCAGCAGTATTTTGTCAACGATTATTTCCACTACAACATTCTGCGCAAGCGGCTGTAACAGGCTGGGAAAAAGGAGAAGTTATGAAAAAAGTTGCAGTGATTATGGGTTCCGATTCCGACTGGCCGGTGGTGAAAAACGCCTGCCGGGAGCTGGAAAAGTTCGGCGTTCCTTATGAAGCCCACATTTTGTCTGCCCACCGCACCCCGGCCCAGGCGGCGGAATTTGCCCGCAATGCCCGGGAAAACGGCTTCGGCGTGGTGATTTGCGCCGCCGGAATGGCGGCTCATCTGGCCGGCGCCTTCGCCGGAAATTCCACGCTGCCGGTCATCGGCATTCCCATGAAGGGCGGGGTAAACGACGGGATGGACGCCCTGCTTGCCACGGTGCAGATGCCCTCCGGTATTCCTGTTGCCACGGTGGCAGTGGGCGGCGCGAAAAATGCCGCGGTGCTGGCGGTGCAGATTCTGGCGGTGACGGATGACACTCTGGCGGACAAGCTGGACGCCGACCGCAGAGCCATGGCAGACGCCATTGCCAAGAAGGAAGCGGCCCTGCAGGCAGAGCTGGCAGGGGAAAAACCGGAAAATTAAGGCCCGGTGTCGTACTGCCGCATCGCTTATAGAGAATGGTACTGTAGGGCAAAGGCATGCCTTTGCCGGGCAGTAGCGATTATCGAATCTGTGCAAAACAACCAACCCGGCGGCGGGGTCAAGACCCCGCCCTACAGTAGAATCGAGCGGGCGGCATAGCACTTTGTTTATCTCAGCATTTTATATAAAACCTACATCTATTTTTTGGAGGAAATCAACCATGGAAAAGCAGCTTGTTTACACCGGAAAGACCAAGAATGTCTACGCACTTCCCAACGGCAACTACGAACTGAAGTTCAAGGACGACTGCACCGGCAAGGACGGTGTGTTTGACCCCGGTGAAAATTCCGTGGGCCTGACCATTGACGGCGTGGGCGATGTAAACCTGCGGATGTCGGTTTACTTCTTTGAAAAAATCAATGCCGCCGGCATTTTGACCCACTATGTGTCCGCCGACCTGAAGAGCACCACCATGGAAGTGCTGCCCGCCAAGGTGTTCGGCAAGGGTCTGGAGGTCATCTGCCGCTACAAGGCTGTTGGCTCTTTCTACCGCCGCTATCAGCAGTACTGCACCGAGGGCCAGGACCTGCCCGCCTATGTGGAAACCACCTTTAAGAATGACGCTCTGGGCGACCCGCTGGTGACCCGGGATGGTCTGATTGATTTGGGCGTGATGACCGGCAAGCAGTATGACGAGCTGAAGGAAATGACCCAGCGCATCACCAAAATCGTGGCCGACGACCTGAAGGCCAAGGGCCTTGACCTGTACGACATCAAGTTCGAGTTCGGCTACGACGCCCAGGGCCGGGTGATGCTGATTGACGAAATTGCCTCCGGCAATATGCGGGTCTACAAGGATGGAAAGTACATCGACCCCATGACCCTGAACCAGCTGTTCTTCGCTTAATTGACCAAACATCGCCGTCCCTGCAGGCTTTTCCGGCCTGCGGGGACGGAAAACTCACATTTTTAGGAGGCTGCAATGGGTGGTTTTTTTGGTGCCGTTTCCCGGCGTGATGTGACGCTGGATGTGTTTTTCGGCACGGACTATCATTCCCATCTTGGTACCAAGCGGGGCGGCATGGTGGTGCTGGATGAAAATAAGGGCTTTTACCGCCAGATTCATAACATTGAAAATACCCCTTTTCGCACGAAATTTGAAAAGGATTTGCGTGATTTTTCCGGCAACGCGGGACTGGGCTGCATCAGCGACACCGACCCCCAGCCCCTGCTGGTGCGCTCCCACCTGGGGCTGTATGCCATCTCCACGGTGGGCATCATCACCAACACCGACGCGCTGATTGACCGCTATTTTTCCGACCACGGCCATCAGTTTATGGCCCAAAGCTCCGGCAAGGTGAATGCCACGGAGCTGGTATCGGCGCTTATTAACCAGAAGGATTCTCTGGTGGAGGGCATTCACCATGCCCAGCAGCAGATTGAAGGCTCCATGACCATTCTGATTTTGAATGAGGACGGCTCCATCATCGCCGCCCGGGACGCCCTGGGCCGGCTGCCGGTGCTGGTGGGCAAAAATGAGGACGGCTGCTGCGTGTCCTTTGAATCCTTTGCCTATCACAAGCAGGGCTACCGGGACGAGTATGAGCTGGGCCCCGGCGAAATCGTCCGCATCACCCCGGAGGGCTGCCAGCAGCTGGCACCTGCCGGCGATAAAATGAAAATCTGCGGCTTTTTGTGGACCTATTACGGCTACCCCAACTCCAATTATGAGGGGGTCAATGTGGAGGTCATGCGCTACCGCAACGGTGCCATTATGGCCCGGGATGAAAAGGCAGCGGATGCCCTTCCGGATGTGGATTTCGTGGCGGGCGTGCCGGATTCCGGCATTCCCCATGCCATTGGCTATGCCAATGAGAGCGGCGTCCACTTCGCCCGGCCCTTTGTGAAATACACCCCCACCTGGTCCCGTTCCTTTATTCCCTCCAATCAGGAGGTGCGCCGCCAGGTGGCGGAAAAGAAGCAGATTCCCGTGCCGGAGCTGATTGAAGGGAAGAAACTGCTGTTTGTGGACGATTCCATCGTCCGGGGCACCCAGCTGCAGGAAACCGTAGATTTCCTCTATGAAAGCGGCGCCAAAGAGGTGCATATGCGCTCTGCCTGCCCGCCCATCATGTACAGCTGCAAATATCTGAATTTCTCCCGGGGCAATTCCGACATGGATTTGCTGGCCCGGCGGGTGATTCAGGAGCTGGAAGGGGACGAGGGCCAGAACCACATTGAAGAATATGCCGACCGCAACACGGAGCGGGGCAAGTGCCTGCTTTCCACCATCTGCAAAAAGTTCGGCTTTGATTCCCTGGGCTACCAGTCCCTGGACGGGGTGCTGGAGGCCATCGGCATCGACCGGGAGAAGGTCTGCACCTACTGCTGGAACGGAAAAGAATAACCGCTGCGCCCCACCGGGGCATTTATCCGCCCTGCGGATGGCATTTCCCATGGAAATGCCCGGGCGATTACAAATCGCCCCTACGATGCTTTTTCGATTGCATCCATGAATCGAAACTGCCTTTCGATAACAGAAACCTCAACACAAAAAAGTCTAATGGTGTGATGTCAATAGACGAATGAAAAGAATTTTTCAATAGTTAGCGTCCAAAACCGGCCAGAATCGGCAAAAAAGCGTACACCAACCAAAGCCCTGCTGACTGCGTTTTTTCAACAGGGCCTGATGTCGCACAGAGAAGCTGCTGCAATCAGCTCTCCGGCACGATATACAGGCGGTTGTCCTTCAGCAGTCGAAAGACAACACGAACCAGTTTTCTGGCAGTTAAAGCGAGTGCGCGTTTATGCTGGAACTTATTGACCTCATGGAACTTGAGGTCATAGTAGCGCCGGAACTCGGAGTCGCATCTTCTCACGGAGTTGGCGGCTTCCAGCAGGTAGTAGCGAAGGTAACGATTGCCGGATTTAATCATGCGTGTATTCTGTGCTTCAAAGTCGCCGGACTGGTGCTGTGTCCAGACAAGTCCTGCATACTTGGCAACAGAAGCCTGAGATTCAAAGCGGTGGATATCGCCGATCTCAGCAATGATACCGGCAGAGTAGACCGGACCGATACCTGGGATAGAGGTCAGGGTGTTGGGGATGATTTCAAATTGCTGTTCAATAGCTTTCTCCAGCACCTTGATCTGACTCTCCAAAGCCCGCATAGAGGCGATGGATACAGACATGGCCTGATTGATGGAGTCATTGACAGTCTTGGGAAGTCTGTAGGAGCCTCTGGCAGCGGCTTGTACAGCCTTTGCAGTTGCTACTGGGTCAGCAAACCGGCCACGCCCTGCCGTGGAAACGAAAGCTGTCAGGGTTTCAAGGTCACAGTTTGCCAGCTCGTCCACGGATTCAAAGGCTTCCATTAAGGCTAATGTAGTGGCGCTGGTATTAGGTATGTCCTTATCTTGCGCGATACCGGAGCATTTGAGGAACAGATAGTTCGCAAAACGCTGCTTCTCTCTGGTCAGATTCTGAACGGCGTCAAATCTGGCCCTGGTCAGAGTTTGTAAGGAACGGTAGCGGTAGTCATCCATGTAGACCTCCGAAGCAATTCTGCCGAATCTGAGATGGTCGGCAATGACGAAGGCATCCACATAGTCATTCTTGGGCAGATCCGAATAAGCATCCTTGAATTTGCGAACCTGCTTGGGATTGAGGACATGGATATGACGCTGGTAACGGCCCAGCTTGCCGTCCTCCCTTAGGGCATAGACCAGGCTGTCACCATAGATGGATGTAGCTTCCAAACCGATCTTTACTTCGCTCAGTTGGAGCTTGTCCAGTGCCGACACGATCTTCTCTGAGAGTATTTTAGCACCGCCCAGGTTATTTTGTACAGAGAATTTGCTGAATTCGGTTCCGTCCGGCTTCATGAGACAGACAACATTGTTTTTGCTGCTCACATCGATGCCAACAAATAGTGGATTCATTGATTTCACCTCCCCGTGTGGTGATTTTCGGGTCAGCAGGCTTTGAGATACCCATGATAACCGGAGCATCCGCTACCTCGCTATTAGAATCTCTCCGGGGCAGACCAATGCGACATCCCCCACTGCTAAGAGGGCGATCCGACATCCCGGCAAACAGCTAATGAGTATGAAGCTAACTTCCGGCTCAGGGGAACGGACTTTCTAAGAAGTAACCTTACGGTTCAACTAGGAGCGCGGGAACTTGACCCTGCTGTCCTACAGCTATTGTATCACGGGTATGTCAAAGACGGCTGATTTAATTTGAGTGAACTAAGCAGATACACTTAAAACTATCTGCAAATCTTATTATACGAGGAGCTTCGCTATGGAAAACAAAAATTCCTTCTCCGCCAGCTATGCCGCTGCCGGAGTGGATATTACCGCCGGCTACCGGGCGGTGGAACTGATGAAAACACACATTGCCCGCACCCGCAACGCAGGGTGCCTGGACGATGTGGGCGGCTTCGGCGGCTGCTTCGGCCTGCCTGTTTCCGGCTATGAGGAGCCGGTGCTGGTTTCCGGCACCGACGGCTGCGGCACCAAGGTGAAGCTGGCCGTTTTGATGGACAAGCACGATACCATCGGCATTGATGCCGTGGCCATGTGCGTCAACGACATCATCTGCTGCGGCGCCAAGCCCCTCTTCTTCCTGGATTACATCGCCTGCGGCAAAAATGTGCCGGAGAAGATTGCGGAAATTGTGGGCGGCGTGGCCGAGGGCTGCGTCCAGTCCGGGGCGGCGCTGATTGGCGGCGAGACCGCGGAGCATCCCGGCCTGATGCCGGAGGAGGACTACGATTTGGCCGGCTTTGCCGTGGGCATCGTGGACAAGAAGAAAATCATCGACAAAACCCGTATGCAGGCAGGGGATGTGGTCATCGGCCTTGCCTCCACCGGCATTCACAGCAACGGCTTCAGCCTGTGCCGGAAGGTGTTTGACATCGACAACAACAACCCCCAGCTGTACCAGCCCCGGCCCGAGCTGGAGGGCAGAACCATCGCCGAAGCCCTGCTGACGCCCACCCGCATCTATGTCAAGGCCATCCTGGCCCTGCTGGAAAAGGTGGATGTGAAGGGCATTTCCCACATCACCGGCGGCGGCTTCTATGAAAATATTCCCCGCTCCATCCCTGACGGCCTGTGTGCCGACATTGAGCTGAGCCGGGTGCAGGTGCTGCCCATTTTCGATTTGATTGCCCAATTTGGCAACATCCCCCAGCGGGATATGTTCAATACCTACAACATGGGCGTGGGCATGAGCGTGGTGGTGCCGGCCTCCCAGGTGGACACCGCTCTGGAAATTCTGCGGGCCCACGGGGAAAATGCTTATGTCATCGGCTCCATCACGAAAAACGCCGATGAAAAGGTGATTCTGCGATGAGCGCCCGGATTGCCGTTCTGGTGTCCGGCGGCGGCACCAACCTGCAGGCACTGCTGGAAGCGGAGGCCGCGGGTCGAATCCCCCACGGGGAAATCGCTCTGGTGGTGAGCAACAACCCAAAGGCGTACGCACTGGAGCGGGCCAAAAATTTCGGCGTGCCCGGCGCGGTGATTACCAAAAAGGACTGCGGCTCCCAGGAAAAAATGGAAGCCATGCTTCAGGCAGTGCTGGAACGAAATGGAACGGATTTGATTATTCTGGCTGGTTTTATGTCCATTTTGACGGAAAATTTCACGAAAAAATGGGAAAAACGCATCATCAACATCCACCCCAGCCTGATTCCCGCCTTCTGCGGGGAGGGGATGTACGGCCTGCATGTCCATGAGGCGGCGCTGGCCCGGGGAGTGAAAGTCACCGGTGCCACGGTACATTATGTAAACGAAATCTGCGACGGCGGCGAAATCATTGCCCAAAAGGCGGTGGAGGTGCTGCCCGGCGACACCCCGGAAATCCTGCAGCGCCGGGTCATGGAGCAGGCGGAGTGGATTCTGCTCCCCCAGGCGGCAGAGCAGGTTTGCAGGGAGTTGGGAGTTAGGAATTAGGAGTTAGGAATTATCGGTAGGGGCGGATATTATCCGCCCGAAACTGGATGCCTATTGTAGGGCGAGGGCATGATATTTTATTTGTATGATTGCCCCCGGCAATCATAATTATGCCAATTCCCTGCGGGCGCACCGCCCTCGCCGCCCAAAGCAGAAACCGTGTGTCGCCCAAACATTGTCATTCTGAGCGAACGAAGTGAGTCGAAGAATCTCTGCCTCTTTCCATGAGATCCTTCGACTTCGCTGACGCTCCGCTCAGGATGACAAAAAAGTAGAGGCTGACGCTCCGCTCAGGATGACAAAAAGGTAGCGGCTGACGCTCCGCTCAGGATGACAATGGATACCGCACTTTATCCGCTCGAAAAACCGTCATTTATCCACACAAGGAGAAATTCCAATGAATGTATATGAAACCGCCTGTATGGGCGAAAAGCTGGCAGAAAACACTTACCCCGGACGGGGCATTGTGCTGGGGGTCACCCCCGACGGCAAAAAATCGGTGGCTGCCTATTTCATCATGGGCCGCTCCGTCAATTCCCGCAACCGGGTCTTTGTGCAGGAGCCGGACGGCATCCGCACCCAGGCCCATGACCCTTCTCTGATGAAGGATCCCCATCTCATTATTTATCATCCCGTGCGGGAGGCCGGCTGCGGCCTGATTGTCACCAACGGCGACCAGACTGACACCATCTGGCAGTATCTGGCAAAGGGCGAAAGCTGGGAATCTGCCCTGCGCACCCGGGTTTTCGAGGATGACGGCCCCAACTGGACGCCCCGCATCTCCGGCCTGGCGGCGAGCGACGGCAGCTATAAAATGTCCATCCTCAAGTCCGCTGACCCTGAGGGCAGTGCCTGCGCCCGGTACTTCTGGGAGTATCCGGCGGTGGCTGGCCTGGGCCATTTCCTGCACACCTATGTCTGCGACGGCAATCCCGTGATTCCCACCTTCCAGGGGGAACCGGAGCGGGTGCGCATCCCCCAGAAAATTGAGGATTTCACCGCTGAGCTGTGGGAAAACCTGAATGCTGACAATAAAATCTCCCTGTTCGTCCGCTACACCGATCTGGAAAGCGGCGAATATGAACAGCGAATCATCAATAAGCACAACTGATTTTGGATACAACAGGAGGATACTCTATGAACGAGCTTGCGCTGAAGTATGGCTGTAATCCCAACCAAAAGCCGGCCCGCATTTTTATGCAGGACGGCAGCGATTTGCCAATCACCGTCCTCAACGGACGCCCCGGTTATATCAATTTTCTGGACGCGCTCAATTCCTGGCAGCTGGTCAAGGAACTGAAAGCGGCCACAGGTCTTCCCTGCGCCACCTCCTTTAAGCATGTTTCCCCCACCTCCGCCGCCGTGGGCAGACCCCTGCCGTTGGAACTGAAAAAGGCCTGCTTTGTGGAGGATGTGGAGGGCCTGGACGAAAATCCCCTGGCCTGTGCCTATGCCCGGGCAAGAGGTGCCGACCGGCTTTGCTCCTTTGGCGACTGGGTGGCGCTGAGCGACGAGTGCGACGCCCTCACCGCGAGCCTGATTGCCCGGGAGGTGTCCGACGGCGTGATTGCCCCCGGCTATACCCCGGAGGCGCTGGAAATTCTCAAAACCAAGCGAAATGGCAACTACAATGTGGTGGCCATGGATGTGAATTATGTGCCTGCCCAGCAGGAAATCAAGCAGGTGTTCGGCATCACCTTCCAGCAGGGACGCAATGATTTTGAAATCGGCCCCCATTTGCTGGAAAATATTGTCACTTCTAATAAGGAAATCCCTGAAAACGGAAAAATCGATTTGCTTTTGTCCCTGATTACCCTGAAATACACCCAGAGCAATTCCGTCTGCTTTGCCTATGACGGACAGGCCATCGGCGTGGGCGCGGGACAGCAGTCCCGGGTTCATTGCACCCGTCTGGCAGGTTCCAAGGCGGACACCTGGTTCCTGCGCCAGCATCCCAAGGTGCTTTCTCTTCCTTTCCGGGCGGATTTGGGCCGGCCCGGCCGGGACAATGTGATTGACGGCTACATCAACGGAAACGAGGAGGATGTGTGCGCCGAGGGCATTTGGCAGAACTATTTCACCACCCGCCCCGAACCGCTTACCCAGGAAGAAAAGCGGGCATTTCTGGACAGCAAGACCGGGGTTTCCCTGGGCAGCGACGCTTTCTTCCCCTTTGCCGACTCCATCAAGCGGGCAAAGGCCACCGGCGTTTCCTATGTGGCCCAGCCCGGCGGCTCCATCCGGGATGACCAGGTCATCGCCGAATGCGACAAAGACGGCATGGTTATGGCCTTCACAGGTATGCGGCTGTTCCACCACTGATTCAGTTAGGAGTTAGGAATTAGAAATTAGGAGTTTGGGTGATGAAAGAAAGCGTGATCCGCGAAAAAAGTCTGGCTTTTGCAAAGCGAATCGTGTTTGCCTATCAGCATCTGTGCGGCGAAAAAAGTGAATATGTACTTTCAAAGCAACTACTGCGGGCAGGCACCAGCATCGGGGCCAATGTCGCGGAGGCACAGTATGGATACAGCCGCAAGGATTTTTTGAACAAACTCTATATTGCGCTGAAGGAATGTGCGGAAACACTTTACTGGCTGGAATTGCTGACACAGTGCGGCTATCTGACGGAAATAGAATACCGGTCTTTGCACGATGATTGCGAGGAGCTGCGCAAAATGCTTTCCGCAATCACAAAAACCACAAAAGAAACTGAAAACAGGAAAGGTATGGAGGAGAATAACTCCTAACTCCTCATTCCTCATTCCTAATTTCTGAGGAGATAATTTATGAAACTGTTAGTTGTCGGTGGCGGTGGACGAGAGCACGCCATCATCAAAAGCCTGAAGAAAAATCCCCGGATTTCCCAAATTTTCGCCCTGCCCGGCAACGGCGGCATTGCGCTTGATGCCACCTGCGTCAACATTTCCGCCACCGATATTGCGGGCATCGTCCGCTTCGCCACGGAAAACGCCGTGGATTTCGCGGTGGTGGCGCCGGATGACCCCCTGGCGCTGGGCTGCGTGGACAGGCTGCATGAGGCAGGCATCCCCTGCTTCGGCCCCAACGCCGCGGCGGCCAGAATCGAATCCAGCAAGGTGTTTGCCAAGGATTTGATGAAAAAATACGGCATTCCCACCGCCGGGTATCAGGTGTTTACGGATTTGGACGCCGCCCTGGCGTATCTGGACACCGCCCCCATGCCTGCCGTCATCAAGGCCGACGGCCTGGCGCTGGGCAAGGGCGTCATCATCGCCCAGAACCGGCAGGAAGCCAAAACCGCCGCCACGGAAATGCTGGCGGAGGGCAAATTCGGCGCTTCCGGCTCCCGGGTGGTGATTGAGGAATTCCTCACCGGCCCGGAGGTTTCGGTTCTTGCCTTTACCGACGGTCATGTGGTGCGCCCCATGGTGTCCTCCATGGACCACAAGCGGGTGGGGGACGGCGATGTGGGCCTGAACACCGGCGGCATGGGCACCATTGCCCCCAATCCCTGCTATACCCCGGAGGCGGCAAAGCGGTGCATGGAGGAGATTTTCCTGCCCACGGTGCAGGCCATGCGCGCCGAGGGCTGCCCCTTTAAGGGCTGTTTGTACTTTGGCCTGATGCTCACTCCCAATGGCCCCAAGGTCATTGAATACAACTGCCGCTTCGGCGACCCGGAAACCCAGGTGGTGCTGCCCCTGCTGGAAACGGATTTGCTCACGGTGATGCAGGCGGTGGAAGAGGAACGGCTGGGAGATTTGGAGCTGAAATGGTCGGAAAAAAGCGCGGCCTGCGTGGTTCTGGCCTCCGGCGGCTATCCGGAGCATTATGAAAAGGGCAAGGAAATCACCATTCCCGCCCTGCCGGAGAATGTCACCTGCTACCATGCCGGCACCCGGCTGGCAGACGGGCATCTTGTGACCTCCGGCGGACGGGTGCTGGGCATCACCGCCACGGCGGATACTCTGCGCAAGGCGCTGGAGGATGCTTACACGGCTGCCGGAAGCATCCATTTTGAAAAGAAATATATGCGGCATGACATTGGGCAGCGCGCCCTGCAGGCCATGGAGGAGAAGTAATGGTTCGTCGAATTTATGTTGAAAAGAAAGAGGGTCTGCGCCACGAGGCCGATGGGCTTTTCCGGGAGCTGACCACCCTGGTGGGCATTGCCGCCCTCACCGGCATCCGGGTGCTGAACCGGTATGATGCCGAAATGGAGGACGGAGAACTGTTTGACCGGGCGGTGCGCACCGTGTTTTCTGAGCCCCAGGTGGATACGGTCTGGGTGGAGCTGCCGGAAGGGAATGCCTTTGCTGTGGAGCCGCTGCCCGGTCAGTTTGACCAGCGGGCGGATTCCGCCAGCCAGTGCATCCAGCTCATGACCAAGGGGGAGCGCCCTCTGGTTCGCAGCGCGAAAGTTTACATTCTGGATGGAAACCTGTCGAAAAACGACATTTCTGCCATCAAAAAATATCTGATTAACCCGGTGGAATGCCGGGAGGCTTCCATGGAAAAGCCGGAATCTCTGGCCGTGGATTATGAAACCCCCACCTCCGTAGCGGTGGTGGAGGGCTTCACCTCCATGAACGCCGGGGAACTGGCGGCGCTGCTGGAAAAGCTGGGTCTTGCCATGGACACGGAGGATTTGGCATTTTTGCAGGCCTATTTCCGGGATACGGAGCGGCGGGATCCCACCATCACCGAAATCCGGGTGGTGGACACCTACTGGTCTGACCACTGCCGCCACACCACCTTCTCCACCCACATTGACACGGTGGAGCTGGAGGACGAGGCGGTGCAGGCGGCCTACCGGCGGTATCTGGATGCCCGCATCGAGGTTTACGGCGAAGAAAAGGCAGATGCCCGCCCCCAGACCCTGATGGACATTGCCACCATCGGCACCAAGGTGCTGAAAAAGCGGGGGCTTCTGCCGGAACTGGACGAGAGCGAGGAAATCAACGCCTGCTCCATCCATGTGGACGCGGATGTGAACGGGGAAAAGCAGGACTGGCTGCTGATGTTCAAAAATGAAACCCACAACCACCCCACGGAAATCGAGCCCTTCGGCGGCGCGGCCACCTGCATCGGCGGCTGCATCCGGGACCCCCTGTCCGGCCGGGCCTATGTGCATCAGGCCATGCGGGTCACCGGTGCGGGAGATCCCCGTACCCCCCTGGAGCAGACCGTCCCCGGCAAGCTCCCCCAGCGGAAAATCTGCCAGACCGCCGCTGCCGGCTATTCTTCCTACGGTAACCAAATTGGCCTTGCCACCGGTCTGGTTTCGGAAATGTATCATGAGGGCTTCGTTGCCAAGCGGCTGGAATGCGGCGCGGTGGTGGCGGCGGCGCCCGCAGCCAATGTGCGCCGGGAGCGCCCGGCGGCAGGGGATGTGGTGATTCTGCTGGGCGGCCGCACCGGACGGGACGGCATCGGCGGCGCCACCGGCTCCTCCAAGAGCCACAATGCCAAGAGCCTGGCCACCATGGCCTCGGAGGTTCAGAAAGGCAACGCCCCGGAGGAGCGGAAAATCCAGCGGCTGTTCCGGGACGGCGATGTGACCCGGCTCATCAAGCGGTGCAACGACTTCGGCGCCGGCGGCGTGAGCGTGGCCATCGGCGAGCTGGCCGACGGCCTGCGCATCGATTTGGATGCGGTGCGCAAGAAGTATGAGGGCCTGGATGGCACGGAAATCGCCATCTCCGAATCCCAGGAGCGGATGGCGGTGGTGGTGTCGCCGGAGGATGCGGACGCCTTTATCGCCGCGGCGGAAAAGGAAAATCTGGAAGCCTACCGGGTGGCGGTGGTGACGGAGGAAGCCCGGATGGTGATGACCTGGAAGGGTCAGACCGTGGCAAACCTGAGCCGCGCCTTCCTAGATACCAACGGCGCGGTGAAGCACACCACCGTGAAGGTGGCACCCCACGACCGCACCCGCCTGTGCGCCCCCCGCTATACCTCCCTGCGGGAGATGGCCGGCTCTCTGAAATGTGCCAGCCAGCGGGGACTGGTGGAGCGGTTCGACTCCACCATCGGCTGCGGCAGCCTGCTGATGCCCTTTGGCGGCCGGTATCAGGCAACGCCCGCCCAGTCCATGGCGGCGCTGCTGCCCATGCTGCCGGGAAAAGAAACCCACCAGGGCAGCGTCATGGCCTATGGCTGTGACCCGGATATGCTGTCGAGTGACCCCTACGAGGGTGCTTACGCCGCCGTGGTCACATCGCTGACCAAGCTGGTGGCGTCCGGCGCGGATTATAAGAAAGCATACCTGTCGCTGCAGGAGTTTTTTGAAAAGCTGAAAACCCAGCCGGAGCGCTGGGGCAAGCCCTTTGCGGCCTTGCTGGGCGCTCTGGATGCCCAGCTGGACTTTGCCGCCGCGGCCATTGGCGGCAAGGATTCCATGAGCGGCTCCTTCCTTGACCGGGATGTGCCGCCCACGGTGATTTCCTTTGCCATTGCCCCGGTGCGGGCAGGGGAGGTCATCTCTCCCGAATTTAAGCAGGCGGGCAGCCCGGTGTACCTGCTGGCCCCTGTGGACGACGGCGCTGATGGGCAGAAAAAGCCCTGGGAAGCTTTCCTCAGCCTGCGCCGGGCCGGAAAAATCCGCTCTGCCTGGGCGGTGGAAAGCGGCGTGGCGGAGGGCATTATGAAAATGGCCTTCGGCAACCGGCTGGGCTTTACCGCCTGCACGGATTTGGGCGAGGATTGGCACACCCCCTATTACGGCGCCATCATCGCCGAGCTGGATGAGGAAATCGTCACCCCCTGCGGCCTGAAAATCGGCGTGACCACGGAAGAGCCGGTTATCCGTCTGGGGGAGGACAAGGCCACCGTGGAGGAACTGGAAAAGCTGAACCGGGGCGTTCTGGAGGGGGTCTACCCCGTCGTCCCCCGGGAAGTGGAGAGCCAGACCCCTGTTCTGCAGGCGGAGAAGAAAATCATCACCCCGCCCGCCGTCAAGGTGGAGCGGCCCCGGGTGCTGATTCCCGTGTTCCCCGGCACCAACTGCGAGTATGATTCCGCCCGTGCCGCTGTGAATGCGGGGCTGGATGCGGAAATTCTGGTGATTGGCAACCAGAGCGCAAAGGATGTGGCCCAGGCGGCGGAGGCCTTCGCCCAGAAAGCCCGGCAGAGCCAAATCATCTTCGTCCCCGGCGGCTTCTCCGGCGGCGACGAGCCGGACGGCTCCGGCAAGTTCATCACCGCCTTCTTCCGCAACCCGGAGGTGAAGGATGCCACCATGGAGCTGCTGAAGCACCGCGACGGCCTGATGCTGGGCATCTGCAACGGCTTCCAGGCCCTCATCAAGCTGGGTCTGGTGCCCTTCGGTGAAATCATCGACACCGACGAAACCTGCCCCACCCTCAGCTACAATGTCATCGGCCGCCACCAGAGCCGCATCGTCCGCACCCGGGTGGCCTCCACCAATTCTCCCTGGCTGCAGAAGGTGCAGGTGGGCGATGTGGTGAATGTGCCCATTTCCCACGGCGAGGGACGGTTCCTCTGCTCGGAGGAGCTGCTGCAAAAGCTGGCTGCCAACGGCCAGATTATCACCCAGTATGTGGATTTGGAGGGCAAGCCCACCATGGATGTGGACTTCAATCCCAATGGCTCTGCCTGGGCGGTGGAGGGCATCATCTCCCCGGACGGACGGGTGCTGGGCAAGATGGGCCACGCCGAGCGTATCGGCAGCAACCTGTACCGCAATGTGCCCGGCGACTATGAGCTGCACCTGTTTGAATCTGCAAAGGACTATTTCTCCCTGTAAACATAACGCCCCCGACCGCAAGGTTGGGGGTATTTTTTGGAGTTAGGAGTTAGGAATTAGGAGTTAGGAGTTAGGAGTTAGGAGTTAGGAATTAGGAATTATCGGTAGGGGCGGATATTATCCGCCCGAAACTGGATACCCATTGTAGGGCGAGGGCATGCCCTCGCCGCCCAAACCAGAAACCGTGTGTCGCCCCAACATTGTCATTCTGAGCGAACGAAGTGAGTCGAAGAATCTCCGCCCTC
>JBGVGH010000068.1:0-1773 GCA_045121575.1 Faecousia sp. | reverse complement strand
ATTTTGACACAGGATAAGGAAATCGATGACGAAACAGATATGCTGATTGGCCGGATTTATTCTGACCGATCCGGCCTCTATTATCTGCGTCAGAACAGCTACGGCAACTACACCGGGCAGGGTATGAAGGCGGCACCGGTTTATACCGAGATGCTGGAGGGCTCCTACAGCTATACCTATCTCCCTGCCTGGCTGATGGAGGAGCAGGGACTGGAAACCGTTTCGCTTCAGCTGCGGGATATGGTGCTGTATATGCTGCCCTATAACATCGCCATGAACCAGGGCAATTATACGGTTCCCGGAGGGGATACCGGCGTGGGCGAAGGTACAAGCAGCTACAGCCTGGTGTGCTTCCAGGCCCCCACATCCTATGTCCAGCTGCGGCAGCTGTCCCAGTACCTGGGGCAGAGAAGTGCAGGAGAACAGCGCTACCGCAGCTTCGTCTACAATAACTATCTGACGGTAGACTGGCAGACCCGGGCCTTTATGCAGGAGATTATCAACCAGCGGGATTTCCGGGCGGATGACCCCCTGATTATTGAAAAGGTGGCACGCTACATCCAGCATGCGGCACGGTACAACCTGTATTATGACAAGGCACTGGATGAGGAAGAAAATGTGGTTATTTCCTTCCTGCAGGATTATCGGGAGGGCAAATGCGTTCACTATGCCATGTCTGCCACCATGCTCTATCGGGCGCTGGGCATTCCGGCCCGCTATACCGAGGGCTTTGCGGTAGAGACTGCTGCCGGGGAGTGGACGGACATCCGCACGCCGGGCCATGCCTGGGTGGAGGTGTACCTGGACGGTGTGGGCTGGGTGCCGGTGGAAGTGACCGGAGCCAACGCTGGCAGTGGCGACCATGAGGAAACGCGCCAAAAGCCGGAACTGGAGCTGGTGCCGGCCTTCCAGTACAAAGTTTACGACGGCAGCCCTCTGCTTGCAAAGAATGAACTGGTTCTGACGCCAACCCTGCAGGCACTGCTGGAGCAGGGGTACCGTTACACCGTGTCTGTGTCCGGGCAGCAGACGAATCTGGGCACAGGGGAGAGCCGAATTGATTCCTTTATCCTGCGTAATTTCGAGGGGGAGGATGTCACCGACCAGTTTGAACTGAAGATTTATCCCGGCACTCTGGAAGTGCGTGAAAAATTCGTGCGGGTCTATCTTTATGAAAAGCATTTGGTATACAACGGCCAACCTCTTGCACTGGCGGAAACGGATTACGAACTGCTGGATGGAAATGCTTCCTATCAGCTAATGATGCAGCTCCGGCTGGAAGCCAGCGAGGGCATTTCGGTGGATGTGCTCAATGCCTGCCGCGGGCGGATGCTGACTGCCCGGGTGCTGCGCAATGGCCAGGATGTATCGGACACGGTGGGAATTTTGTTCGATGGGAAGGGCACGGAGAATACCCGGACTTACTGCCCCCTGCGGATTGACCCGCTGGAAATTGTCGTCAGTTCCCAATCTGCCGTCCATGTGGATGACGGAAGGCCATTTTCCTGTGATGTTGTCTGGGTCAGCAAGGGCACGCTGGCACCGGGGCACACCCTGATTGCCAATACCATCACCATCCTGGAAGGAGTGGGGGAGAGTATCAATGCAATTGACGGCCATAATGTCCAGATTCTGGACGCCGATGGCAACGATGTGACCCACAATTACAAAATCCAGCTGGATGAGGGCACACTGATTGTGCTCGACCCGGAGGAAATCTGAACGCAGAAAGCCCCCGCAAAAGCAGGAAATCTATCCTGACTTTTGCGGGGG
>JBGVGH010000067.1:0-75967 GCA_045121575.1 Faecousia sp. | reverse complement strand
GCCCGGCGGCGTGTTCCTGATCAACTGCCAGTGGTCCATGGAGGAGCTGGAGCATCATCTGGATGCCGCTTCCAAGCGCTACATTGCTGAAAACAACATTCAGCTGTACACCATCAACGCCATTGACCTGGCCATCAAGGTGGGCATGGGCAAGCGTACCAACACCATTCTGCAGTCCGCTTTCTTCTCCCTGGCCAAGGTCATGCCCGAGGCAGAAGCCATCGGCTACATGAAGGATGCCGCTGAGAAGTCCTACCTGAAGAAGGGCCGCGATGTGGTTGAGAAGAACTGGAACGCCATTGATGCCGGCGCTACCGCCTATGTCAAGATTGATGTTCCCGCTTCCTGGGCCACCGCTGAGGACAACAAGGTTGACGCTGTTCTGGAAGGCCCCGCTGACACCGTTAAGGTGGTCAAGACCATCCTCAACCCCATCGGCAAGATGGACGGCTACAGCCTGCCTGTTTCCGCTTTCGACGGTCTGGCCGACGGCCAGTTCCCCCTGGGTGCTTCCGCTTACGAGAAGCGCGGCGTTGCCGTGACCGTTCCCCACTGGGACGAGACCAAGTGCATCCAGTGCAACAACTGTGCCTATGTCTGCCCCCACGCTACCATCCGTCCCTTCGCACTGACCGAGGCTGAGGCCGCTGCCGCTCCCGAGGCCACCCGCACCGTTCCCGTCAAGGCCGGTAAGGGCAAGGGCGTTTACACCTACACCATGGCTGTTTCTCCTCTGGACTGCATGGGCTGCGGCGTGTGTGTCGGCGTCTGCCCCACCTCCGCCATCACCATGGTTCCCCAGGAGAGCGAGCTGGCTCAGCAGGATGTGTTCAACTACATGGTCTCCAAGGTTTCCGAGAAGGCCGATATGCAGGACAACTCCGTTAAGGGCAGCCAGTTCCGCAAGCCCCTGCTGGAGTTCTCCGGCTCCTGCGCAGGCTGCGCCGAAACCTCTTACGCTCGTCTCGTGACTCAGCTGTTCGGCGACCGGATGTATATCTCCAACGCCACCGGCTGTTCCTCCATTTGGGGCGGCCCCGCTGCTACCTCTCCCTACACCGTCAACGCCAACGGCCACGGCCCCGCATGGTCCAACTCCCTGTTCGAGGACAACGCCGAGCACGGTCTGGGTATGTACACCGCACAGGCTGTCATCCGGGAATCCCTGGCCAACAAGGTTCGTTCCGTCATGGAGAACACCACTTGCGAGGAGCGCAAGGCTGCCTGCCAGAACTGGCTGGACACCTTCGACGACGGCGAGGCCAACAAGGCTGCTACCAAGGCTCTGATTGAGAACCTGGAAGCCAAGGTCTGCTGCGACACCGTGGCTGACATCCTCTCCAAGAAGGAGTACCTGTCCAAGAAGTCCGTGTGGATCTTCGGCGGCGACGGCTGGGCATACGACATTGGCTTCGGCGGTGTTGACCATGTTCTGGCCTCCAACAAGGATGTGAACATCTTCGTCTTTGACACCGAGGTTTACTCCAACACCGGCGGACAGGCTTCCAAGGCCTCCAACATCGGCCAGGTTGCCCAGTTTGCCGCTTCCGGTAAGGAAACCAAGAAGAAGTCCCTGGCTGAAATCGCCATGAGCTACGGCTATGTCTATGTGGCTCAGATTGCCATGGGTGCCAACCAGGCCCAGACCATCAAGGCCATCTGCGAGGCAGAAGCCTATCACGGTCCTTCCCTGATCATCGGCTACGCTCCCTGTGAGATGCACTCCATCAAGGGCGGCATGATGAACTGCCAGGCCGAGATGAAGAAGGCTGTGGACTGCGGCTACTGGAACCTGTTCCGCTTCGATCCCTCCAAGGAGACCGGCAAGTTCCAGCTGGACAGCAAGGCTCCCAAGGATGGCTATCAGGAGTTCCTGATGAACGAAGCCCGTTACAGCCGTCTGACCCGCGAGTTCCCCGAGCGCGCCACCGTTCTGTTCGCCCAGAACGAGGCTGCTGCCAAGGAGCGCTGGGAGCACCTCAACAAGCTGGTTGAGATGTACAAGGACTAATCCCCCGCTAACCAAATCGCCCCTGGGAAACCAGGGGCGATTTTTCAAAAGGAGAATCCGATGAAAGTATTACTCTTAAACGGCAGTCCCAAAGCCAACGGCAACACCGCCATCACCCTGGCGGAAATGGAAAAGGTATTTGCCCAGGAGGGCGTGGAATGTGAAATCGTCCATGTGGGCAAGGAGCCGGTTCGCGGCTGCATGGACTGCAACGCCTGCCGCAAAACCGGAAAATGCGTCTTTGATGACATTGTAAACGAACTGGCCCCCAAGTTTCAGGCCTGTGACGGTCTGGTAGCAGCCTCCCCTGTCTACTACGCGTCTGCCAACGCCACATTGGTTGCGGTGATGACCCGGTTGTGGCACTCCACCGGATTCAGCAAAGCCTGGAAGGTGGGCGCTTCCGTGGCGGTTGCCCGGCGGGGCGGGTGCTCTGCCACCTTTGACGAGCTAAACAAGTTCTTCACCATCAGCGGGATGCCCATTGCCTCCAGCCAGTATTGGAACAGCGTCCACGGCAAAGCCCCCGGCGACGCGCTGCAGGACCTGGAGGGCTTGCAGACTATGCGCACCCTGGCCCGGAACATGACCTTTTTGATGAAATCCATTGCCTTGGGCAAGGAATCCCTTGGACTGCCCCCGGTGGAGGAACGAATCTCCACCCACTTCATCCGATAAGAAAAGCCTGCCTTCACTTCCGTGAGGCAGGCTTTTGATTATTTCACTTTTTCCTTTTTCCGGCTCTTGGCCTTTTCCTTGACTTTCTTAAATACGAAGTGGGGCTGCAGCTCCGGGGGCTGGGGAACCAGCTTTTCCTCGGGTATCTCCTTCGCGGCAAGCCGTCTGACGGTGTACTCCTCCAGCAGCGTGTAAATGACGGATGCCATGGGCACAAACAGCAGCATACCGGGAATGCCCATCAGGCCGCCGCCCACAGCCACCGCCAGCAGCACCCACATACCCGGCAGGCCGATGGATTTGCCCACCACTCTGGGATAAATCAGATTGCCCTCAATCTGCTGAATCACCAGGAACATCAGCACAAAGACAACCGCCTGCATGGGGTCATTAACCATGATAAAGAACGCACCCAAAACGCATCCCACAAAGGCGCCCACCAAAGGTACCAGCGCCGTCACCGCAATCACCACGCAAATCAGCGGGATGTACGGCATCCGCAGCAGCGCCATTGCCGGCACAAACAGCAGGCCCAGGATGATGGCCTCCAGGCACTGTCCGGTGAGGAAATTGGAGAAAACCGTGTTGGTCATCCGGGCCACCCGGACAACTTCGTCTGCCCACTTCTCCTTCACGGTGGCATACAGCAGCTTCCGGCCAATGCGGGCAAGGGTCTCCTTCTGCGTCAGGCAGTAGAAGGAGAAGACAACGCTGACCACCATATTAAAAACGGCGGAAGCAAAACTGCTCACCAGAGAAACGGCACCGTTCAAAATACCGGAAATGCTGGTTTCCAGAAAGGCCATGACCTTTTCCACGATTTTCATCCACTCAATCTGACCCTCGTTGCCTTCCAGCTGCAGCAGATCGCGGATTTCCGGGTAGCGAAGCAGCAGGTCGTTTACTTCCTCGTTGACCCGCTGGAAAAAGTGGGGCAGCTGCTCCATCAAAGTATGGATTGTTTTGTTGATTTGAGGAATCAGCAGAAGAACCACTGCCGCAATCACCAAAACGACGGACAGCAGCGTTGCCAGCACCGCAGACACCCGCAGCACCTTTTCATGCTTAATAAAGTGCAGCCTCTTTTCAAAGAAACGCACCGGAACATTCAATATAAAGGCAATGATGCCACCGAACAAAAAGGGGGCAAAAATCGACATAAACGAGCCGAGAATTGCCTTCACCCGGTCCGTTTCATGCAACACCCAATAGAAAACGATGGCGGCCAGCACGAACATCAGAATATTCCGCAGTTCTTTCTTCCCAATCTTAAATTCCATTCATTTGCCTCCTTGTGCAGATATAGGTATTATATCCTGTTCATTCCCAATTGTCCAGCAGAATACTTGAAATAAACTTAAAATTTTATGGACAAATTGTGAAACATAAATAGACATCGACAAGCATAAGCTTTCACGGTAGCACACAGCATCGGAGGGAGTCGTATGTCGGATACCATGGAAGAAAGAGCCTGCGAACTGGCTGTGTACATCATTGAAAATAGCGCCACTGTCCGGGCCGCGGCAAGCCACTTCGGCATTTCCAAGTCCACCGTCCACAAGGACCTGCAGCAGCGCCTTCAGAAAATCAACCCCCTGCTCTACACCCAGGTGCGGCAGGTCATTGAGCTGAACAAAAAGGAGCGCCACATCCGCGGCGGCATGGCTACAAGAAGAAAATATAAAGGAATATAAGCCTGCGGCACCCGTATCCATCGGGTGCCGCATTCCGTAAGGGCGCATTAGGCCATCCGCAAGGGGATAAACTGCAGTTTGCAGACATCAATTTGTAGAGGCGGCATAAATGCCGCCCGCGGGCGACCGCAGGTCGCCCCTACGGATTCTATCAAACCGGTTTCTTTTGTGGCGAGCATTTTCTTTTTCGTAGGGGCGATTTGCAATCGCCCGGGCATTTTCTGTGGAAATGCCATTCGCAAAGCGGATAAATAGTCGAAGCATAGCGGGCGGCATGTATGCCGCCCCTACTAATACCTGGTAACTGATAACTGTCCTACAAATCGTCCGCGTCCTGCACCGGCTGGGCCATTTTCTCAATGGGGCGGCCGGTATAGCAGCCCTGGGGGTCTGTGATGATGGGGCATTCCGTTTTGTCAGCCGGCAAAACGGGCGGCAGTTTTTGACGCTTTTTCTCCATGGTATCCCTCCTCTTTCTTCCATGTCCGCAGATGGCGTTTGCCCATAGCATTCCCCCTTTTTTCGAGGATAAACCGCAAAAATTTGATGTCAGCCGTTGTCAAGCGCCGCCGTTCGTGCTATACTGTTTCTAAAGACTGCGCCACGCAGCGCATCAATGGAGGTAATGCCAATGTACAATCGCAGCTACAATTTCTCCGCCGGCCCGGCCACCATGCCCGTCCCCGTTCTGGAGGAAATCCGGGATGAAATGCTCAATTACCGCGGCTCCGGTATGTCCGTGATGGAAATGTCCCACCGCTCCAAGGTTTTCCAGACCATCTATGACGAAGCGGAAGCGGATTTGCGGAAGCTGATGAACATTCCCGACAATTACAAGGTTCTGTTCATTCAGGGCGGTGCTACCCTGCAGTTTTCCATGCTGCCCATGAATTTGATGAAAAACGGCGTCGCCGACTACATTGTCACCGGTGCCTGGAGCAAGAAAGCTTTTAAGGAAGCCCAGAAATTCGGGGATGTGGTTTGCGTCGCCTCCTCTGAGGACAAAAACTTCTCTTATCTGCCCGACTGCTCCGATTTGCCCATCCGGGAAAATGCGGACTATGTTTACATCTGCGAAAACGAAACCATCCACGGCACCACCTTCCAGACCCTGCCCAACACCAAGGGCAAGATTCTGGTGTCTGACCAGAGTTCCATGTTCCTGTCCAAGCCCTGCAATGTGTCCGATTATGGCGTGATCTACGGCGGCGTGCAGAAAAATGTGGGCCCTGCCGGTCTTTCCATCGTCATCATCCGGGAGGATTTGATTCGTTCCGATTTGGACCCCAAAACTCCCATTTACCTGCGCTACGACACCCACGCCGAGAATGGCTCCATGTACAACACCCCCAACTGCTGGGCCATTTATGTGTGCGGCAAGGTGTTCCGGTATCTGCTGAACAACGGCGGCCTTGAAGCCATGGAAAAATACAATCAGGAAAAGGCGAAGGTGCTCTACGACTATCTGGACGAATCCAGGCTGTTCCACGGCACCGTGGAGAAGCCCTTCCGGTCGCTGATGAATGTTCCCTTTGTCACCGGCAGCAAGGAGCTGGATGCCGCAGTGGTGGCTTACACCAAGGAAGCCGGATTTGACAATCTGAAGGGACACAAGTCCGTGGGCGGTCTGCGTGCTTCCATCTACAATGCCATGCCCATTGAGGGCGTGCAGGCGCTGGTGGACTGCCTGAAGCAGTTTGAAGAGAAGCACGGGGAGGAAATCTGATATGAAAATTCTCGTCACCGACGGCATGGACAAATCCGCTCTGGCTGCCCTGAAAGCAAGCGGCCACGAAGTGGTGGAGCAGTTTTACGCCCCGGAGGAACTGGGGGACGCCCTGCGGGACTTTGACGCGGTGGTCATCCGCTCCGCCACCAAAATCCGCAAGCCCCAGCTGGAGAAAGCCCGTGACAGCCGCCTGAAGCTCATCATTCGGGGCGGTGTCGGCGTGGACAACATCGATGTGGTCGAGGCGGAAGCCATGGGCATCACCGTCCGCAACACCCCCAACGCCTCCTCTAACGCCGTGGCGGAGCTGGCCATCGGTCTGATGTTCTCCTGCGCCCGGTACATTTCTCTGGCGGGTCACACCATGCGGGAAGAAAAATGGGAGAAAAAAGCCTATTCCAAGGGCTTTGAGCTGTGCGGCAAGACCCTGGGTGTCATCGGCTACGGCCGCATTGGCAAGCGCATCGGCGACATTGCTCAGGGCATCGGCATGAATGTGGTGGCCTATCAGCGCCATCCCAAGCCGGAATACGAGTGTGACACCATGCACTTTGTTACGCTCGACGAACTGCTGGCCACCGCCGACATCATCGCCCTGTCCACCCCCGCTCTGGGCCAGCCCATCATCAATGCCGACAGCATCGCCGCCATGAAAGACTGCGTTGTGATTATCAACACCTCCCGGGGTGCCAACATTGATGAAAACGCCCTGCTGGAAGCACTGAACAGCGGCAAGGTGCGCGCCGCCGGTCTGGATGTGTGGAGCGAGGAGCCCACCGCAAACCACGCCCTTGCCACTCATCCCGCCGTGTCCCCCCTGCCCCACATCGGCGCGTCTACTGTGGAGGCGCAGAAGCGCATCGGCAGTGAAATCGTGTCCATTATTGAGCATTTCCATGGCTGAAATCACCCTGCTTGCCATGGGTAAGCTGAAAGAAAAATTTTACACCGACGCCGCAGGCGAATATGCCAAGCGTCTGGGTGCCTACGGCAAGTTCCATCTCATCGAACTGCCGGAGGTGCGCCTGCCGGAGAATCCATCCCCTGCGGAAATTGCCGCCGGACTTGACAAGGAAGCGGATGTGATTTTCTCCAAAATTCCCAAGGGGGCCTGGCTGTGCATTTTCACCCCGGAGGGAAAGGAGCTGTCCAGCGAAGGCTTTGCCAAGCTGCTTTCCCAGGCAAAGCTGTCCGGCAAAAGCAGCCTGTGCTTTCTCATTGGCTCCTCCTTTGGCATTTCTCCAAAGGTGAAGGCTGCCGCGGATTTCCGGCTCTCCATGGGCCCCATGACCTTCCCCCACCATCTTGCCCGCATTATGGTGCTGGAGCAAATTTACCGGGCGGAAGCCATTCAGGCCGGCAGCAAATACCATAAATAAATGTTTTTCCCGGACACTGCTGTGTCCGGGAAAACTGTTTTTTAGAACTCTCCTGCGTCATACATGACGGCAGACAAAGCGCAAAGCGGGGCAGTTTCGCACCGCAAAATCCGCTTGCCCAAGGTGCAGACCCGCAGGCCCGCCTGAAGCGCCTGCTGCACTTCCTTCTCCTCCAGGCCACCCTCCGGGCCGGTGAGCAGGCTGACCGTGCTGTAAGGCCCCTCCTGCAGTGCCATCTTCAAGGTGGTGGACTGCTCATTTTCATAAAACAGCAGCGCCTTATCCGCCTGCGCCGCCCGCTCCAGTGCCTCAGCGTAGCTGCCCGCCGTCAAAACCGCTGGAATACGCCCCCGGCCGGACTGCTCTGCGGCGGAAGCAGCAATTTTCTGCCACCGCTCCAGCTTTTTCTGCAAACTCTTTTCATCCGGTCTGGAAACGCACCGGGCAGAGGGAAAGGCCACGATTTCGTAAGCCCCCAGCTCGGTGGCTTTCTGAATCACATGCTCCAGCTTGTCCGCCTTGGGAAAGGCCATGTACACGCTGACCCGCACCGCTGCCTCCGTCACGCTGTCCCGCCGTTGCAACACAGAAACGGTCATCTCATCAACTCCCACTTCCGCCACAGCACACAGGCACTCCCGGCCTTTGCCGTCGCACAGCAACACTTCCTCCCCGCTTTTCAGCCGCAGCACCTTGGCGTGCCGGGCGTTTTCCCCGGTCAGAACCACCCGGTCCTGCTGCAACTGCGCCGGGCTGACAAAAAATCGCACCATCTGTCTTTCTCCTTTTTTCGTTTTTCTTAGAGTACCACAGCCCCGCCGGGAAGTCAAGAACTGACCCATTCTCTCCGTCGCCGACAGAAAACAGTTGACATTTCCCCGCCCAGCCGATAGGATAAAAGTAATCATATAAAGTAGGAGGTTCGCCCCATGGCGCAAATCAAGATTATCTTCTTCGACATTGACGGTACCCTGGTGGATATGCAGAAAAAGCAGATTTCCCTCAAAACCCTGGAAACCCTGCGGCAACTTCGGCAACGGGGCATTCGGATTTGTCTGGCTACCGGAAGATCTCCTGTCAGCCTGCCCCACTGGGAGGGGGTAGAATTTGACGCCTATCTGACCTTTAACGGCTCCCTTTGCTATACCCCGACGGAAACGGTTTTCCGCAATCCCATTTCCCCTGCTTCCGTGCAAAAGCTGATTTCCAACGCTTCGGCTCTGGGCCGGGCAGTTTCGGTTGCCACCAAAGAGCGGCTTGCCGCCAACGGAACCGACCCGGACCTTGCGGAGTATTATTCCTTCGGTCATTTGGAATTGACGGTTGCGGATGATTTTGCGGCAGTTTCCCGGCAGCCCATCTATCAGGTCATGCTGGCCTGCCGTCCCCACGAATATGCCGCTGTGCTCAACGGCGTGGACGACGCAAAAATTGCCGCCTGGTGGGATCGCGCTGTGGACATCATCCCTGCAAATGGTGGGAAAGGCGCAGGCATTCGGCAAATTCTTGCCCACTTCCATTTGACCGAGGCAGAAGCACTGGCCTTTGGCGACGGAAATAACGACATTGAAATGTTCCAGGCCGTGGGAACAGGCGTTGCCATGGAGAACGCTTCCCCGCAGCTGAAAGCCGTGGCTGATGATGTGTGCGGCCATGTGGCGCAGGACGGAATTTATGATTACTGTCTCCGGCACGGTCTGATTTCTACCTCTTTTCCTGATTGATCTCTTATAAAAACAGAATTGTGCTTGCAAAATTGGAAACGGGATGATATGATGGATTCAGAATACCCCAGAAGGAAGCAGGGAGGAAACGATACATATGAAGAAAATGTCCACACTGTTGGCGATTTGCCTGATTGTGGCAATGCTGGCCACTTTATTCGCTGGCTGCAACCGCCAACCCCAGCCCACCGTGCCGAGCACCGTCGCACCCACCGACTCCACGGACCCTACCAATCCTACCGAGCCTACCGAGCCTACTGAGCCCACGGAGCCCACGGAACCTACCGAGCCGACGGAGCCTACTGAACCCACCGAGCCTACTGAACCCACCGAGCCTACTGAACCCACCGAGCCCACCGAGCCCACCGAGCCCACCGAGCCCACCGAGCCTACTGAGCCCACCGAGCCTACTGAGCCCACCGAGCCTACTGAACCCACCGAGCCTACTGAGCCCACCGAGCCTACTGAGCCCACCGAGCCCACCGAGCCCACCGAGCCCACCGAGCCCACAGAACCTCCCGCCACAGAGGGCGGCGACCTGATTGAAGGCACCCCTGGTGTGGGCGAGAATCCCTTCGACTGATTTTCCAAATATCCTATCCCGGAAAGCCTGCGCTTTCCGGGATATTTTTTCCAATCTACACAAAAGGCAGCCCCCGAATTGTTGTGGAATGTCAATTGCGTGTCCGTTTTTTACAGATTATAATAAGGTTGGTCATTTATATTCTACAAGGAGGAATTCCAAAATGAAAGAAGGAGCACATACCATGAAAAAAGCATTGAGCTTCATCCTGGTTCTGGCCATGTTGTTCTCTTTGCTGCCTGTGTCTGTTTTCGCAGTAGACACAGCTGGTTCAGCAGAGACCATTACGGTTTATTTCCGCAATGACTGGCTGTGGTCAGAAGTCTATGTCCATTACTGGGGCGGAAGCGCTTCCAGCTCGTGGCCAGGTATCCCCATGACGAAAACCGGAACCGCAAAGTATAATGATAACGGCACACTGGTAGACCGGGATGTCTACTGTGCCGAGATCCCTGCGGATTCGACCGGTATTATTTTCGACAATAACCAAGGCAATCAGACGCCCAACATTGAAACGGGCATTGAAGATAGCGCCGCCTGGTATATCTACTGGGAGGGGGAAAACAAAGCCAGCAAATTTGACTATATTTTCAAGGTCATCTTCGACAGCGACGGTGGCTCCGCGGTGGATACCCAGAAAGTGGTGAACGGCAAGCCAGCCACTGAGCCTGCCGCTCCCACCCGGGATGGTTACCGTTTTGACGGTTGGTATCACGGCGAGACCCTCTATGATTTCTCCGCGGCAGTCACCGAAAATCTGACTCTGACTGCCAAGTGGACGCCCGTTCCCAGCGAACCCGAAACCATTACGGTTTATTTCCGCAATGACTGGCTGTGGTCGGAGGTCTATGTCCATTACTGGGGCGGCAGCTCTTCCAGCTCCTGGCCGGGCATCCCCATGACGAAAAATGGCACCGCAGAGTATAATGATAATGGCACACCGGTAGACCGGGATGTCTACAGCGCCCAGATTCCTGCGGATTCCACCGGAATTATTTTCAACAATAATCAAGGCAATCAGACGCCCAACATTGAAACGGGCATCGCAGATGGCGCCGCCTGGTATATCTACTGGGACGGAGAAAATAAAGCCGGCAGCTTTACCTACACCCCCGCCGGTGGCGAGGGCGGCGAAGGCGGCTCTGGTACCGCATCCTATGAAGCGACTTTCCACTTTGCCAATACCAAGGGCTGGGGTGCCGTAAACCTGTACACCTGGATTGGCAGCGAAACCCTTTCCGGCTCCTGGCCCGGCATGGCCGTCAGCCGGGATGCCGACGGCTTCTACACCGCCACGGTCAAATACGAGGCCGACACCCCGGAGCTGAACTTCATCTTCAGCGGCGGCGGAGCCCAGACCCTGGATTTGAAGCTGGACGCCTCTGCCTTTGCCGATGGCAAGGCGGAAAAATGGGTGCTGCTGAGCGGCCTTGTGGACGGAAAGTATGCTGCGGAAATTCTGGACAGCGGTGATGGCATCGCCATCAGCCCCGTGGTGCAGGATAACACCGTTACCTTCCGCTACAAAGCCCCGGATGCCGCCTCCGTCAGCGTGGCCGGCACCTTCAACAGCTGGAATCCGGAAGCCAACCCCATGGTCAAAAATGACTACGGCGTTTGGAGCATCACGGTGGAAAACATCTCCCCTGCCATCCACCAGTACAAGTTTGTGGTCGACGGCCAGTGGCTTGTTGACCCTGCCAACACCTGGGTCATCACCGAGGAAAGCGGCAATCAGAACAGCGCTTTCATCATCAGTGACCCCTCCCAGGATATCAACACCGTCACCATCAACATCCACTACACCCGCGCCGACGGCGATTACGAAAACTGGAATGTCTACGCCTGGGGCGCGGACGGACTGGAAAAGCAGTATGACCTGTGGGACGATGGCACCGGTGTTGCCTCCACCTCCATCACACTGTGCGGCCGTGCCGTGCAGGGCCTCAGCTTCAAGGTTCGCAAGAGCGTTGGAAGCAACCTGTGGGCTGCCGAGGAAGGACAAATCGATGTGGCTCTGGACAACATCGTATCCGGCACCATTGATGTCTACACCGGCAGCGGCGAAACCAGACAGGTGCTGGGCAGCGATGTGGTCTATGACAACAAGATTTCCGATGTTCAGCTGAACTATACTGACAACACCATCCGGATTTGGACGCACATGGGTGCTGAAAATCCCGCAACTGCCTTTGCTCTGGTGAAGAACGGTGAAGTGGTTTCCGGCACCTCCGTGGAAGCCGTTGACGGAGCCTATGTGATGACGCTGCCGGAAGATTTGACACTGGACCTTGTGACGCTTTATCAGTATCAAATCATCTTCTCCGAGCAGAAAAACGAAACCTACCGGGATTATGGATATGCCATCGGCATTGACGGTGTCTACGCTACCGACAAATTCGCCGAGGAATTTACTTACGACGGCAGCGACCTTGGCTTTACTTACACACCAGGCAGCACCACCTTCAAGGTGTGGGCGCCCACCGCTGCAAATGTGAAAGTCAACCTCTACGCCACCGGCTCTGACTGGGAAGAAGGCGCAGAAGATCTTGATACCTTCCAGATGGTGCGGGGTGAAAAGGGCGTTTGGTCTGCAACCGTTACAGGTGACCTGAAAAACACATACTATACCTACAAAGTCACCGTTGGCGGCAAGACCGTGGAAGCGGTTGACCCCTACGCCCGCACCACCGGCGTCAACGGCCAGCGGGGTATGGTTATCGACCTGGACAGCACCGACCCTGCCACCTGGTCCGAAATCCCCACTCTGAATTCCTACACCGATGCCGTGATTTATGAGCTGCACATCAAGGATTTCTCCTATGCTTCCTCCTCCGGCATCAGCGAAGCAAACCGGGGCAAATATCTGGCCTTCACCGAAACCGGCACCACTCTGTACGGCGAAGGCGTATACGCCACCGGAATCGATTATCTGAAGAATCTGGGCATCACCCATGTGCATCTGCTGCCGTTCTATGATTACGGCTCCGTGGACGAAGCCGGTTCCGACAGCCAGTTCAACTGGGGCTATGACCCGGTGAACTACAATGTCCCCGAAGGCAGCTACTCCAGCAATCCCTATGACGGCAATGTCCGGGTGCAGGAGGCCAAGCTGATGATCAACGCCCTGCACGAAAACGGCATCGGCGTTATCATGGATGTGGTTTACAACCATGTTTACGACGCCACCGCCTTCAGCTTCAACCAGATTGTCCCCGGCTATTTCTCCCGTGTGGATTCCAACCGCTCCGGCTGCGGCAACGACACCGCCTCCGAGCGGGAAATGGTGCGCAAGTACATTGTGGACTCCGTTCTGTACTGGGCGGAAGAATACCACATGGACGGTTTCCGCTTCGACCTGGTGGGCCTGCTGGATGTGCAGACCATCAACGAAGTGGTGGAAGCCGTGCACGCCATCCGTCCCGACATCATTTTCTACGGCGAAGGCTGGGACATGGACAGCACCAACAAGGAGCCCGGCACTGAAATGGCCAAGCAGGGCAACGCCGACAAGACCCCCGGCTTTGCCTACTTCTCCGACAATATGCGCAACCTGCTGGGCGGCAATAACGGCTCTTCTCTGGGCTTCGTTTCCGGTGCCACCGGTCTGGAGAGCGACCTTGTCAGCAACTTCATGGCAAACCCCTGGTGGACGGATAACCCCCTGCAGGTGGTTCAGTATGCCTCCTGCCATGATAACTACACCCTGATTGATAAGCTGATTCGCTCCACTGGTTCCTCCGGTCTGAATGCGAACATCATCCGCATGAACAATCTGACCGCCGCCATCTACATGACTTCTCAGGGCATTCCCTTCATCCACGCCGGTGAAGAGCTGCTGCGGCAGAAGCTGGACAAAAACGGCAACGCCGTGGAAAACAGCTACAACGCCTCTGCCGATGTGAATAAGCTCCGCTGGGAAAACCTGGCAGACGAGGATTACGCCGCCACCGTGGCCTACTATCAGGGTCTGATTGCATTCCGCAAGGCCCACCCCGCCCTGCGGCTGACCACCGCTGAGGCCATCAGCGCCAATATCTACACCCGGAACGCTTCCGGCAATCTGGTATCCTTCTGGATTGACGGCCGGAATGTGACCGATGAAACCCACGACAGCATCTATGTGATTTTCAATGCCAACACCACCGCCCAGACCGTAGAGCTGCCCGCAGGCAGCTGGGATGTGTGCATCAACGGCACCACCGCCGGCACCGCCACCATCAAAACCGTGTCCGGCTCTGTCAAGGTGGACGGCATCAGCGCCATGGTTCTGGTTCAGGAAACCAGCACGGAAGAGCCTTCCAGCGATGTGGCCCAGAAGTCCGATGTAGCTCTGCCCGGCAGCTTCAACGGTTGGAACCAGAGCAGCTTCATGGACCTGACCGATACCGATGGCATCGTGACCACCACCCTTTCCCTGCCCGCCGGCACTTACGAATTTAAGGTCAAAAACGGCGAAACCTGGTTGGGTAACAACGGTACCATTACCGACAGCACCGCCGGTGCCGAAAACGGCTGGGAAATGTCCGGTTTCGCCGGCAACTGCAAGCTGGTTGCTTCCGGCGGCGCTTACACCTTTATTTTCAACACCAATACCAATTGCCTGATTGTCACCTATGACCCCAACGGCGGCAACCTGGGTGACCCCAACGAATACTATCTGTGGGGCTATATCAACGGCGAGGATTACGCCATGGATATCCAGCCCGGCGATTACCGGTTCGTGGACGGCAAGCTGACCGTCACCTTCCAGAAGGACAGCTATGTTGCCGTAAAGAGCGGCGACAGCTCCAAAAAGTTCATGACCAGAGGGTATCTGGGCATGGTGCCCAGCGCCACGCTGTATGCAGTTTCCGACTGGCGGGCCGATGGCTATGACAAGCTGCTGGTTCCCGGCGGCACCGAGGTCACCTTCACCCTGACGGTGAACGAAAACGACACCGTCACCCTGGGATACGAAACCACCATTTCCGGCTTCACCGATGCCAGCGGCATCCAGAACGGCGTGACGCTGCACTGCTGGAACTGGTCCTTTGCCAACATCACTGCCAACATGGCTAAAATTGCCGCCCAGGGCTACACCGCCATCCAGACCTCCCCCATCCAGCCGCTGAAGGAAGCCACCAATCTCAGCAGCACCTCCGTCGGCACCCACTGGTGGGTTTATTACCAGCCCGTTGATTTTGTCATCACCTCTGACAATGGCAACGCCCTTGGCACCAAGGCCGATTTTGAGGAAATGTGCCGCGTGGCAGAAAGCTACGGCATCAAGGTCATCGTGGATGTGGTGGCAAACCACCTGGGCAACAAGGAAGGCAACGACCTTGCCGATGCCATCCCTGAATATCTGCGGCAGGATGCCTACTGGCACACCACAACCACCAACATCACCGATTGGAACGACCGCTACAACATGACCCAGTATTGTCTGGACGGTCTGCCCGACCTGAACACCGGCAATGCCGACATTCAGGGCTTTGTGCTGGACTTCCTGAAGGAGTGCGTGGATGCCGGTGCTGACGGTTTCCGCTTCGACATGGCAAAGTCCATCGAGCTGCCCGGTGAAACCACCGCGGACGGCTCGGAGTTTGGCAGCGACTTCTGGCCCACTGTGATTGGCGGCATTCAGGAATATGCCGGCGGCGACCTGTATATCTACGGTGAGGTTCTGGATAACCCCGTGGTTTCCGTTTCCGAATACACCCAGTATATGTCCGTCACCGACAACTCCTGGGGCAACAACCTGAGAAACGACATTGCAGGCGGCACCGCCGCTCTGTCCGCAGGCTATCACAAGGCTGCCTTCCCCGCCAACCTGGTCATCTGGGCAGAGTCCCACGATACCTTCGCCACCGACAACGCCGCGCTGAACTCCTCCGGCGTTTCTGAGGCGGTCATCAACAAGACCTGGGCGCTGGTTGCGGCCCGTGCCGATGCCATGGGCCTGTATCTGGCCCGTCCCGAAAGCACCGCGCAGGCGCTGGGCGTTGCCTCCGTCACCGGCTGGGCCAATCCTGAAGTGGCGGCAGTCAACCGGTTCCACAACGCCTTTGTGGGGCAGAGCGAAACCATCGGCAACACCGATACCCTTTCCTATGTGGTTCGCGGCACCACCGGCATCGTCATCGTCAATGTGACCGGTGCCAACGCCGATGTCAGCCTCTCCGTGGAGTTGGACGACGGCACCTACACCGACCATATTTCCGGCAGCACCTTCACCGTGGAAAACGGTGTCCTTTCCGGTACCATCGGCCAGACCGGTATCGCAGTTGTCTACGAAGCCAAGCAGCCCGCTGCGCAGATTCGGGATGTGTATTACGACACGCTGGAATCCGCCATCGAAAGCGCCCAGAGCGGCGACACCATTCTGCTGCTGACGGACACCGAAATCGAATCCCTGAAGCTGCTCGGCGGCGTTACTCTGGATTTGAACGGTCACACCCTCACCGCCGGTGATGTGGTTGCCTTTGCCGGAAACGGCATCATTGACCGGGTAGGCGGCGGCCTGCTGAAGGTAGACCGGAACCGCATTCTGCTGCAGAAGGACAACCCGCAGCTGAGCATCTGGAATGGCGAAGGCTATGTGTTTATTTCCTGCCGGAAGCTGGATACGGAAACTGTCCTCTTCCCCGGCGGCACAGGCCTGACCTTCCTCCCCTACCTGGATGTGGAAGATTACGCTCTCCTGGCACAGGGTACCGCAATCTCCGGCGTCTGTCTGGAGGTGAAGGTCTCCTGGGTCGGCTCCAACGGCCTGCCGGCCTCTGCCACCTTCGTCTACAGCGACGAGCTGATGCAGTGCTTCTTTGACAGCTACGATGCAGAAACCGGACGCTTCGGCTCCGCGTTCACCCTGACCCTGACTGGCTCCAATGCCATGCGGAATCTGGACTTTGACATTTACTTCCGCTCCGAAACCGGCGCAGAACTGCATTGCAAGTAAGCTCCCTCCAAACTGAAAACTTCGGTGGGTATCCCCCACCGAAGTTCAGATTGGGCTGGCTACAACAAGAAAAACCGGACTTCCCATTTTCGGGAAGTCCGGTTTCTTTCGTACAAAGCGGAACAGTCAATAAAGATTTCCTGTCAGTTCGGCAAGGGTGGTTTCTCCCCAGCTATAATTGGTCAGGTAGCTTTCCTTGAAAAGCTGGGCATATTCTTCCTTGCCGGTCAGATAGTTGTAAAGATCACACTGTACCTTTTCCAGGACGATGCGGCGTTTTCCGTCCACAGACTCGACAATGTCGGAAATGCCGTATTCCTCCAAAATGTTTTTGAGCCGCAGTGCCACCTTACGGTATCTTGCCAGGGTAACCGGATTGACCGGTTCCTCCTCCCACAAGAAACCAATGGCTTCTTCCGACGAAACAAATCCGCCCCGGCGGTCCACCAGCAGGGCAAACAGTTCCTTGGATTTCTTGTTGCGGAACGCAATCGGCGTATCCCCCACAAAGACATCAAAATAACCGAAGGTGCGAATGGCAACCGGGCGGTTTTCAGGCAGCACCGGTCTGAAAACCGTCCCTGTATCCTCCACTGCATAAAGCATCACATACCGGGACGAACGGCTGTCCGGCTCTTTTTGCGAACAAACCGCTTTGATTTTACGCTCCGTTTCGGTCTTATAATCAAAATAGGTAAACTCCGCTTCGCCGGTTCTGAGCAGCTCCGCAAATGTTTCGTAGGATGCCTCGCTATATGCCACAAATGTTTCCAGAGGCGTGTATTTTTCGGTCAGGTGCATCCATTCCTCGTCGGTATATCCAAAAAATTCGCAGACATTCTCGCTGGCATAAAGGGGCTTTGCCATGCCCTCGGGGGTCACCTCAAAGGCTGCGATGCCATCGGAAAACTGCATGGCGAGGTCCTTCATCTTTTGCCGGAGCTGGTCGTTCTCTATCCGCAAAACATCCGCCTCGCCGGTTTCCTGTATCCGCCGGCAGCAATAGAAGCTGGCGGAATCATCCACTTTGATAAAAATGCCGCTGTACTTTTTCATTTCTCCCGTGGAAGAACGGGCATTATAGGTAATTTGGGGCGGCTGCCCCGGTTTGTACAGTTTCTTTTGAGAAAAATCCCGGAAGAAAGCGCGCACACTGTCCCTGTCCTCTGCCGCAACCGCGCCGATAATCCATTTTTCGATGGCATCATCCATCTGCATGGCAATATCTTCAAATTTTTTGAAGGAAGAACCGTCCTCACAATGCAGGCATTTTACCGTATTGGAATCAATATTGAATTCAAATATTTTATCGTAAACATCACTCAAAGCCTTGATATACCGCTGGGTTTCGGCGGTCTTTTTCACCTGATGCCGCTCGATAATGTCCATACATACGCTTTGAAATTCTTCCACGCCCTCTTTGTTGACGCACTTTGTCACCCATCCAAAGATATGCGCTCTCGTTCCGTCACAGCGCAGCAGGGTCATCTCCCCTGCCATCGGCATTTCCGCAGAATAAACCCGGTTCAGATATTTGGAAAAACGGCGGCGGTCCTCCATGGGAATCATCAGGAAGATATTGTTTTTGTACATTTCCAGATAATCCAGTTCTCCCTCTCTGGCCTCCGGGAAGCGAAGCATCTGGGTCATCTTCTGGTTGATGTAAGTGATTCTGGGATGTTTTTCGCAGGTATATCTCAGAAAGCCGCAGGGCACCGTTTCGTTCAAAAAATGCAGGTTGTCGTTTTCCGCTTTCATATCCGTGATGTCCGCAAGGACGGAATACCCCGCCAGTGTCCTGTCCTCCAAACATTTGGATGTCATGGTGTCCCGGACATAGATGGCCGACCCATCCTTCTTTATCAGGCGATATTCGCAGGTCTGTGTTTGCTCTTTCTGGGAAAGTTCGCAGAGAAAGTCGGAATACCGTTCCCGGTCCGCCGGATGCACCAGCGATGTGTACAAATCCCGGCTCTCATGAAGCAGTTCCTGTTCACTGTAGCCTGTCATGGCGCAGAGGTTTTGACTGACATAGCCCAGATGAACCGGCTCAGAGAAAATATATTGATGAAAACCGCTGATATGTTGGTTCAGTATGTCGCCTGTATTTGTTAGCATATCCTTTACAACAACTCCTTTTCCCCCGCAGTTTGCCAAGGGGTGTACACATTGGAAATATATTCTAATACAAAATTATTAAAAAATCTTGTCTATTTTTCAAGTTCCGTTTCATTTTGCTTTCGCTGCACATTTTTCTGAATTTTCCCGCTGATGGTTTTCGGCATTTCATCCACAAACTCCACCAGGCGAATCCACTTATACTCCGCTAATTTTCGATTGCAGAAATCCCTGATTTCCAGTTCCAGCTCTCTGGACGGTGCATAGCCATGGCCCAGTACAATCACAGCCTTGATTGCCTGACCTCTCAGTGCATCCGGAACACCAATCACGCTGCATTCCACAACGGCAGGATGCTCCATCAGAACGTTTTCCACCTCATAGGGCCCCACACGGAAGCCGCCGGTTTTGATAATATCGTCAAAACGGCCATGGAACCAGTAGCGGCCGTTTTCATCCATATAGGCCGCGTCCCCCGTATGATACACCCCATCCCGCCACACATGGCGATATTGCTGCTCATTGTCAAGATAGCCCGTAAACACGCCGGTCTGCTTGCCGGGCCGCTGGGGAATGATGACGATTTCTCCGATTTCGCCCACGCCAACCGGCTTTCCCCACTTGTTGCGAAGTTCAATATGATAAAATGGCGACGGCGTTCCCATAGACCCTTCCACTGCAGGCATTCCCTTGAAATTGGCCAGCAGCAGCGTGGTTTCGGTTTGTCCGTAGCCCTCGCAAAGCTCCAGGCCCGTACGCTGGGTAAACTTGCGGAACACTTCGGGCGCAAGCATTTCCCCGGCTGTGGATGCGTGCTTTAATGTGGGCATATCGGGAATGCCCTTCCGCACAAGATAGCGGTACACCGTCGGCGGCGCGCAGAACGAGGTAACCCCGTATTTATTGATGATGCTGCAAAGCTGCTTCGGATCAAAATTGTCAAAATCATAGACCATGACGGCGCTGCCAATCAGCCACTGCCCATAGATTTTTCCCCAGGAGGCTTTTGCCCAGCCAGTTTCGGCCACGGTGAAGTGAAGCCCGTCATCCTCCGCCTGCTGCCAGTATTTTGCCGTGGCAATATGTGCCAGCGGATAGCTGTGCTCGTGAATCACGCCCTTGGGATAGCCGGTGGTGCCGGAGGTGAAATACAGCATCATCGGGTCGGTTGCCTTTGTGGGCACCCGCTCCCATTTATCGCTTGCTGCCTGCATTTGTTTGGTCATATTATCAAAGCCGTCTATATCCGCCTGCACGCACCACAGCTTTGCAGCAGACCCTGCTTCTGCCACCGCCGCCCGGATTTTATCCGGCACTTCATTTTGTGCGGTGCAGACAATCGCTTTCACTTTGGAAGCGTTGATGCGGTAAACAAAATCAGGGATGGTCAGCATGTGGGTGGCCGGAATCATCACAGCCCCCAGCTTATGTAAGGCCACTGCCGCGAACCAATATTCATAATGGCGCTTGAGAATCAGCATCACCCGGTCACCGTAGCCAATTCCGGCGCCGCGGAATACATTTGCCATCTGATTGCTGTATTTTTTGATGTCGGCAAAGGTAAAGATGTGTTCTTCTCCCTCCACATTGCACCAGACCAGTGCCCGTTTCTCCGGGGTTTCGTCGGCAATTTTATCCACCACATCATAACCGAAGTTGAAATTATCCGGATAGTCCAGAGTCAATTTTTTCAGGTTTCCCTGTTCATCGGTAATCTCATGACAATAAGTTTGGTATACGCTCATAATTACTCCTTCACAACCGCACGGACACCGATATTACGGAAACGGTCGTAGCGATTTCCTACAAGTTCTGAATCCCTGGTCAGCCCATCGATTTCCTGGATGAGCAATGTGCGGATGCGGCTATAAAATTCTTTTTTGCCCATATCCTTTTCCGAAAGGATGCGCTCAATTACCCCCAGGCTTTTGGCATCCTCCGCCGTCAGCTTCAGGCTGGATGCCGCGGTTTCCGCTTTTGCGGCGTCCTTCCAGAGAATGCCTGCGCAGCCTTCCGGGGAAATAACCGAATAGACGGCGTTTTGCAGCATCCACACCCGGTCCGCCACCGCAAGGGCCAACGCGCCGCCGCTGCCGCCCTCCCCGATGAGAATGGAAATTATGGGCACACACAAGGTGGACATCTCCATCAGATTCTCCGCAATGGCCTGTCCCTGCCCCCGCTCCTCCGCGCCCACACCGCAGCATGCGCCGGAGGTGTCGATAAAGCAGATAACGGGTCTGCCGAATTGTTCCGCCTGCTTCATCAGGCGAAGCGCCTTGCGGTAGCCCTCCGGATGAGGCGCGCCGAAATGACGCATGGTGCGCTCCCTGGCGGTATGCCCTTTTTCGATGGCGATGACTGTAACGGGGCTTCCGTTCAAATACGCGATACCGCCCACAATGGCCGGGTCGTCCCCATAGCGGCGGTCGCCGTGGAACTCGGTAAAGCCCTGAAAGATATTTTGGATATAGTCAAGCCCGGTGGGTCTGTGATTGTCACGGGCCAGTTTTACCCGGTCGTATGCTGCTTCACTCATGGAATTGCCCTCCCGCTGTGCATTTTCAGAAGCTGGGTCAGATATTTCTTTTGTCCTGCCCGGGGAACGATGCTGTCGATAAAGCCATGCTCCAAAACGAACTCCGCCTTTTGAAAGCCGTCGGGAAGGGTTTTCTTCGTGGTCTGCTCAATGACTCTTGCACCCGCAAAGCCCACCGTCGCCCCAGGCTCTGCCAGGATAATATCCGCTTCCATTGCAAAGCTGGCCGTGACGCCGCCGGTGGTGGGGTTGGTCAGCACCGCTGTGTATAAAAGTCCTGCATCACTGTGGCGCTTGACCGCCGCACTGGTTTTTGCCATCTGCATCAGCGACAGCAGCCCCTCCTGCATCCGCGCGCCGCCCGACACCGTAAAACCAATCACAGGCAGGCGGTGCTGGATGGCATACTCAAACAGCGCGGTGATTTTTTCCCCCACGGCGCTGCCCATACTGCCCATCATAAAATCCGCTTCCATCACAAACAGACAGCACTTTTGCCTGCCAATCATGGCCGTGCCGCAAATAACGGCTTCCTGCTCCCCGCTTGCCACACGGGCGGTTTCGATTTTGTAGGGATAGCCGGGGAAATTCAAAGGATTGGCCGCTTTGAAGCCGGAATACAGTTCGTGAAAGCTGCCTTTGTCGGCAATCATCTCCACACGCTGGCGGGCTTTCATCCGAAAGTGATACCCGCAGGGACAAACAAGGCCACTCGCCCAAAGGCGGCTGAAGGGAATCTCTTTATGGCAGTTGGGGCATTTCTTTTCCGGCTCCCCGGCGTCCCGCTGCACCGGTGCCGCCGTTCTGCCCCCTTCCTCCAACTGGTTTTTCGGTTTCAAAAAATTTAACAGTGCCATTGTGTCACCTGTTTCCCATAAATGTTAAATCATAATCGCCGGATGTGAAACGCTCATCTTCCACAATCCGCAGCTGCTCCTCAATATTGGTTTGGATTCCTTCCACCACCAGCTCGCACAGGGATGCCCGCATTTTCCGCAGGGTTTCTTCTCTGGTTTTGGCATATACAATCAATTTGCCCAGAAGCGAATCGTAATACGGCGAAACCACCATTCCTTCCATCAGGCAGGTATCAAACCGCACCGACGGGCCGCCGGGAACATGCAGTGTTCTCAGCGTGCCGCAGCTTCTTGCATTGATGCGGCACTCGATGGCAGAGCCTTTTATGGAAATATCCTTCTGGGTAAAATTCAGTGGAATGCCAGCCGCAATCCGTATCTGCCATTTCACAAGGTCAAAGCCCGTCAGAATTTCCGTGACGCAATGCTCCACCTGCAAGCGGACATTCATCTCCATGAACCAGAAGTTCCCCTCCCGGTCCAGCAAAAATTCCAGGGTGCCCGCCCCCACATATCCAATTTTCTTCACCGCATCCACAGCCAGCGCCATGATTTTTTCCCGCTGTTCCGGATGGACGGCAGGTGACGGGGTTTCTTCCAGCAATTTCTGATTTCTTCTTTGCAGGGAGCAATCCCTGTCCCCCAGGCAGACCACATTTCCCTGCTCATCGGCAAGGATTTGCAGCTCCACATGTCTTGCCGGGAAGATGTATTTTTCCAGATACACACTGCCGTCGCCAAAGGCGCTGACAGCTTCCGCGGTTGCCTGCAAATAGGCGTCCTCCAGTTCCTCCGCCGCCCGAATCAGCCGGATACCACGCCCGCCGCCCCCTGCACAGGCTTTGAGCATAACGGGGTAGCCGATTCTTTCCGCCGCGATTCTCGCTTCTTCCACGGAGGAAACCGCTTTTGTGCCCGGAATGACGGTCAGTCCTGTGCCCCGTATCCATTCCTTCAGCATGGCCTTGTCGCTCAGGCGTTCCATCCTTTCCGGGTCAGGGCCGATGAATACCAATCCATTCTTTCTGCAAAGCCGGGCAAAATGTGCGTTTTCCGAAAGGAAACCGTATCCGGGATGGATGGCCTGGGCACCGGCCAAAATCGCGGTGCTGATGATTTGATTTTCATTGAGATAGCTCTCCGAGGCTTCCGGGCCGCCGATGCAATAGCTTTGGTCCGCAAGCGCCACATGCAAAGCATTCCGATCTGCTTCGGAATATACCGCCACCGTCGCAATGCCCATTTCCTTGCAGGCCCGGATAATGCGGACGGCAATCTCTCCACGGTTGGCAATCAGTATTTTTGAAAACATGGCTTACGCTCCTGTCATTGCGAAGGAAAATTCCGCCGAAACGCAAAGCCTTCCCTCCACGCTCAGCGTCCCTTCCGCAAAATAAAAGGGATGCTTCGCCCTTTTGATATGGCAGCGGGTTTCCACTCTATCCCCTGGTTTGACGGGAGAACGGAATTTCACATTGTTGAGGCCGGTATAGACCGGCAGCTTTCCTTCTCCCATTGCATCCTGCATCAGCACGCAGGCAGACTGTGCCAGTATTTCACAGAGGATGACCCCCGGAACGATGGGGTTACCGGGAAAATGTCCCTGCAGGAAAAACTCATCCCCCCGCACGGTATAGTGCCCGATGGCTGTGCCCTCCTGATTCTCCGCATCGTCCAGCAGCAGCATTGGCTCTCTGTGGGGCAAAATGCACTTGATTTCTTCTCTGTTCATCGCTTACCTCTTGATGCGGAACAGTTCCGTTCCGTATTCCACGATTTGACCGTTGGTAACACAAACCTCCAAAATAACACCGTCCTCCTCTGCTGTGATTTCATTCATCAGCTTCATAGCTTCCACAATGCACAGGGTTTGGCCTTTTGTCACCTTGCTCCCCACCGACACATAGGGGTCGGCGTTTTCCGCGGCAGCGGCGTAAAATACACCCACAACCGGGGATTTCACGCTGATATAATCCTTATTTTCCGGGGACGGCTGTACTGCCGGCTCCGGTTCGGGAGCCGCAAGAACCATTTCTTTTGCCGCTGTGGGGACGGAACGCTCCAGACGGACTTTGTTATTTTCCTCCGTAATTTCCAGCCCCGTAAGCCCCAGTTCCTTCATAAGCTCTGCATACTTTCGAATATCTGTTTCTTTCATGGCATTACACCTTTCTGAAGGCCAGACAGGCATTGTGCCCGCCGAAGCCCAGGGAATTGGATAGTGCCAGCGTAATCGGGGCTTTGACCGCCGTGTTGGGCACGCAGTTCAAATCACAGTCTTCATCAGGCTCTTTCAAATTGATGGTGGGCGGAATCACGCCCTCATTCAGCGCAAAAAGACAGGCAAGGGCTTCGATTGCGCCGGCCGCCCCCAGCATGTGGCCGGTCATGGATTTGGTGGAGCTGACATAGGCTTTTGCGGCTTGCTCGGCGCCCAGCGCTTTCTTGATTGCGGCAGTTTCAACCCTGTCGTTCATGGGCGTGCCTGTTCCGTGGGCATTGATATACATCACATCGTTTTCCTGGTACTTTGCTTCCTCCATGGCCGCAATCATGGCCTGGGCACCACCTCTGGATTCGGGATGGGGTGCGGTAATATGGTACGCATCGCAGGTGGAACCATAGCCGCAGACCTCTCCGTAGATTTTGGCGTCCCGGGCTTTGGCGTGTTCATACTCCTCCAAAACCAGAGCAACCGCACCTTCTCCAATCACAAATCCCCCTCTGCGCTTATCAAAAGGCAGGGATGCTTCCTCCGGATTTTCCGAGGTGGACAGCGCCTGCATATTGACAAACCCCGCAATGGCAGAAGGGCAAATTGCCGCCTCCGCCCCTCCGGTAATAACCGCGTCCGCATAGCCATGCCGCACAAGGCGCATGGCTTCCCCGATGGCATTGGAGCCGGAGGCACAGGCGGTCACCGCCGGCATGGCAGAGCCCCGACAGTCATGGCGAATGGCAATCAAGCCAGAGGCCATATTGCCAATCATCATCGGCACAAACAGCGGCGATACCCGGCGTGGTCCTTTCTCCATCAGCTTGGTGTGTTCCGTTTCAAAGGTACCGATGCCGCCGATGCCGGTGCCGAAGATAACGGCAAACCGTTCCGGCTCCACCGTGCCCTGCACGCCGCTTTCCTCCACCGCCTGCTGGGCGGCGGCAACGGCAAACTGAGCATAGCGATCGGTGCGCAGAATATCGTTTACCTCCAGATATTCTTTCGGGTCGAAGCCCTTCACCTCTGCCCCCAGCTTTGCCTTGAATTTTTCCGTATCAAAAAGTGTGATGGGCGCAATGCCGTTCTTTCCGGTTTTGAGGCCCTCCCAGGTATCCCGGACATTGTTTCCCAGCGGCGTAATCGCCCCCAGGCCGGTCACCACAACTCTTCTGTTTTCACCCATAATTTTGTCTCCTTACATGGCGATGCCGCCGTCAACGCGGAGAACTTCGCCTGTTACATATTTCGCATTTGCAAGATACGCAACCGCATCTGCAACATCTTCCGTTTCCCCCATGGTGCCCAGCGGAATGGTTTTCACCAGAGGATTGTCCGCCTGCGCGCCTGTCATATCGGTTTTGATAAATCCGGGTGCCACCGCATTGCAGCGGATCCCCTTGGGGGCAAGCTCCTTGGCCACAGATTTGGTCAGGCCAATCAAGCCTGCCTTGGATGCGGAATAATTGCACTGCCCGGCATTGCCCGTCAGGCCGGAAACCGAGGTGATATTGATGATGCAGCCCTCCCGGTTGCGGATAAACAAACCCGCCATGTGGCGAATCATATTGAACGCGCCCTTCAGGTTGGTGTCCAGCACAGCGTCATAATCTTCTTCCTTCATCATGGCAAGCAGGCCGTCCCGGGTAATTCCCGCATTGTTCACCAGAATATGTGCCGCTGTGAAATCCGCCTTTATCCGTGCGACGGTTTCCTTAGCGGCTGCAAAATCCGCCACATTGCACTGATAGGCTTTGACTGTCACGCCGTATTCCCGGTTGCATTTTTCGCAGACTTTTTCTGCCGCCGCCGTATTTCCGGCATAGATTAGGGCGATATTTGCCCCCATGGAGGCCAGCTTATACACGATTGCCTCCCCGATTCCCCGGGAACCGTCTGTTACCACCGCTGTTTTTCCCTTTAACATCCTTCCACCTCCGACAAATATTCAAATATCGTCACCGCTTTAACGGATGTTTCAATTTTCTGAATCATATTGGTCAGCGTTCTGCCGGGGCCAATCTCGATGAAGGTATCCACGCCGTCGCGGGCCATATTGCGAATGATGCTTTCCCAACGAACGGGGCTGCAAATCTGTTGGGACAGCAGCGTTCGGGCATCGGCGGTATACGGTTCGGCCGTCATATTGGAATATAGGGGGATGCGGGCTTCCCCCATCTCCGCCTGCGCCAATTCGGCAGCAAATGCTTTTGCCGCCTCCTTCATAAAAGGCGAATGGAAGGCCCCCTTCACCTTCAGCGGAATGGCTCTGCCTCCCGCCGCCTTTACATCAGCAGCGAAAGGCGCCATCTGCGAAGTCAAACCGGAAACGGTAATCTGCCCGGGGCAGTTGTAATTGACCGGATATACATCCGAATACCTGCCGGCAATTTCCTCCACCTGCGCCTGTGTCAGTTTCACCACTGCCGCCATGGAAGTATCCTGCTTTTCCGCCTCTGTTTGCATCAGCTTGCCACGCTGGCAAACCAGCCGGAAGCCGGTTTCCCTGTCAAAGATTCCGCCGACCACAGCTGCAACCACCTCGCCCAGAGAAAACCCTGCCAGGGCATCGGGTTTGACGCCTTTTTCCAGCAAAACGCTTGCCGCCGCAAGTTCCATGGCAAACAGGCAAGGCTGGGTATTTTTTGTTTCCTTTAATTCTTCCTCCGTGCCGCCAAAGCACTGACAAGAAGTGCCGGGACGGATGCTGTCGCATGCTTCAAAAACAGAGGCGGCGACGGGATATTTTTCCGCCAGCTGCTTTCCCATGCCGGGATACTGGTCCCCCTGCCCGGAAAAAACAAATGCTATTTTACCCACTGTGACGCCCTCAGAAGGAGCGGTTCCGCCCCCTCCATCACTTCCTTCACGATTTCAGCGGCAGGCTGTTCCTTCTTCACCATTGCCGCAATCTGTCCGGACAGGAAGCAGCCCTTTTCGCTGTCCCCCCTCCTGCACGGCCCGGCGCAGCGCCCCCGTTGCCAGTGCCTCCAGTTCCTCGTCCGGCATACCGCCGTATTCCGCCTTGGAATAGTCCCGGGCGAACTGGGTGCGCAGGCTGCGGACAGGATGGCCCAGCCGCTTTCCTGTCACCATGGTGCAAAGGTCTGTGGCTTTCAGGATTTTCTCCTTATAAGCCGGATGAATGGTGCATTCCTCCGCGCTTAAAAACCGAGTGCCCATCTGAACGCCGCAGGCGCCCAGCATAAAAGCCGCGGCAACTCCTCTGCCGTCGGCAATGCCGCCTGCGGCAATGACCGGCAGCGTGGTAGCATCACAGATTTGGGGAACCAGCACCATAGTTGTAAGCTCGCCCACATGGCCGCCGCTTTCGCCGCCCTCTGCAATGAGCGCAGAAGCGCCCAGCCGGGTCATCAGCTTCGCCATGGCAACGGAAGCCACAACGGGAATCACCCGAATGCCCGCATCCAGCCAGGCTTTGATATATTTGGAGGGATTGCCCGCTCCGGTGGTGACGACTTCCACCTTTTCTTCGATGACCACTTGCGCCACCTCATCGGCGAAAGGACTCATCAGCATAATGTTGACCCCGATGGGTTTCTTCGTGATGCTTCTGGCCACATGAATCTGCTCCCTGACATAATCGCCGGGGGCATTTCCCGCCGCGATAATGCCCAGACCGCCGCCGTTGGACACGGCAGCGGCCAGTTTCCCGTCAGCGATCCAAGCCATACCACCCTGAAATACGGGGTATTCAATTCCCAGCATTTCGCAAATTGCTGACTGAATCATAAGCATTAACCCTGCTTGCTCTGGATGAATCTATCCAGATCGCCGATGGTTTCCACCTTCTGGTCCAGCTCGATTTCAATGCCGATTTCATCCTCCAGATTCATCAGCAGCTCCACCGTGTCCAGAGAATCAATGCCCAGCTCCGAAAACTTGCTTTCCGGCTTTACTGCGGAAATGTCACAGCCTGTGCGTTCCGAAACGATTTTGGCGATAGCGTTAAAGTACATAAGAAAAAGCCTCCAATAATTTTTTCAAGCAGCTTTGCCGCTTGGCTGGGTGCTATTATATACCGGCCTGTGTTCCGCGTGACCACCCGCACAGTTCCTTCTGCGTTCCAAAACTGTGAAGAAACTATAAAATTTTCACCTCAGGAACGACGAAACCCCCGATATAAATCGGAGGGTAAGGAAAATATCATTAAAAAAAGGGCAGCCTTAGCTGCCCTTCCTAATACCTCGTTGCACACCTTCGGTGTGCGGGACTCTCCCACGGTACCCCCTCACAACACCAACAGTGCGAGAGAGGGGACTCGGTGCCGATTTGCCTGTGGCAAATCGTATGGATGCAATTCCGTCCAGCCGGAATTGCCCAACCTGCCACTGGCAGGTTGGATTTAAATATTCGAGTCCCCCACGAGCATGAGTGGGATTATCCCCCACATCGTGTTCAGCTTTCATCCACATTCCTTCGGAATGCGTCTGAAATCTGAAGGACTCTCCCACGGGCTAAGGAAGTGTCCACCGGACACTTCCTTACCTTGCCTTCGGCAAGGCCGCCCTTTCGAGTCCCCTCTCTCAAATAGCATACCATAAAAAAGAGGGCAGCTTTAGCTGCCCTCTTTTTTTATGGTGCGAGAGAGGGGACTCGAACCCCCACGGCGTAACCACACGCACCTCAAACGTGCTTGTCTACCATTCCAACACTCTCGCAAGTGCGCCTGAGTATTATACCCTTTACAGCGGGTTTTGTCAACTACTTTTTCCTTTTCACTTCCCTTTTCTTCCTTGGTTTCCAATTTCGACAGGGATTGACAGTCGTTGGTTCCAACGGTATAATATGGATAAAAGTGGAGGGAGGGATTTTTCATGGCGCATGAACATCGCAAAGCCTTTTTGGGGGGCTTTTGCATGATTCTCCTGCTTCTGCTGACGATTTCCCTTCTCATTCCGGCGGGATCTCTGGAGCCGGACTGCTCAGAATCATACCGCACCGGCATTTTCTACCAGCGGCTGCGGAATGTGGAGCTGACCGGGGATTCCCGCACCGACATTATCCGGGTAGCCATGTCCCAAATCGGCTACATTGAGGGCAACAGCAGCACCCAGCTTTCCGGCTGCGTCGCCGGCAACAAAAATTATACGGAATACGGCCTGTGGTACGACGGGGTTTACGGCCCCGGCGGATTTCAGAAAGCCGCATGGTGCGCCATGTTTGTTTCCTGGTGCGCCCAGCAGGCCGGGATTCCCGAAGATATTTTCTATCAGCACGCCTACACTCCTTACGGCGTCAACTGGTACAGCGACCGGGGTCTGTCCTACACCCGGGCCCAAATTGAAAACGGTGCCTATGTCCCCCAGCCCGGCGATTTGGTCTACTTTCTCTCCCCCGGCGTGAACCGAAAGGTAAACCATGTGGGTTTAGTTCTGAAATATGAGGACGGCATTCTCTATGCCATCGAAGGAAACACCAACGCCGGCGACCGCAGCACCGACGGCGGTCAGGTTTGCCTGAAATCCTACGAAATCACCGACACCTTCATCCGCTACATCTGCACCCCGCAATACGAATAACATAAAAACGGAGCGTATCAGCACGATACGCTCTGTTTTTATGCTCATTTCAGGCTGCTGTCTTAATCCACAACCGCCTTTTTCTTTCCCTTTTTATTCCGGGGATACTCCCGGATCCGAATTACAAAGTCCAGGTTGATTGCCTCCAGATTGCCGCCGTTTTCAATCAGCACCGCCCCGTCGGACACTTCTCTGACAATTCCCTGAAATGTATGACTGCTGTCAAAGGCATAAATCAGGCACTCTTTTCCGATGAATCTCTCAGCAAGTTCCACCATCTTCGTCAAATCCTCCTTTTTTCTTCTTTGAATGACCTTTCGTGCCACCACCGCTTTCCCGGTTCGCAGCACCATGAACAGAATGATAAACAGGAAAATAATTGGTATGTATGCGGACATTTCTGCCGTTTCCCTCCCATTTTATGCTTCATAGCGGTAGGTATCGTGGTAGGTGTTCACTGCTCCGTCGGCATAGCGGGCATAGTCCAGGTATTTTTGGAACCCGCACTTGCAGTGAGTAGCGATAGATGCCGTATTGCGGCGGCTGATGTGGCTGTATAGCTTTGGTATCTTCAGCTCCGCAATAACCGCCTGAATCAGGCGGGCGGCACAGCCCTTTTGACGGAATTCCGGCCGGGTTTCCAGCGCCTCCAGCAAAAGCCCGTCCTCAAAAGGGTGCAGGCGCAGGGCGCTGATATACTGCCCGTTTTCTTCCCAGATGCAGTAGCGTTCTTCCTCGCAGCGAAAAAAATCCTGCCGCAGATAGTCGTAAAAATCCTGCTCCTGCCGAAAAATCTGCTGTTCCCGGGGCAAATCCGGATAAAATTCCGCTCCGTTTTCCCTGTTTCCCTCGGCATAAACCGCCATCAGCTCGCTCCAGTTCAGCTGCGACAGTTTTTTGCAAATCAGCAGCATTACACCTTTTCCCCCAGAATGGACTTGGTGGCGTAGGCATTGAGACTCATGTCCGCTACATTCCCCGCCAAAAATTCATAATACGCCTGAGCGCCAATCATGGCAGCATTGTCCCCGCACAGCTTCAGCGGCGGCATGAACACCTCCGCCCCCAGCTGCTGCGCCGCTTCCATCAAGTCCCGGCGAATCCGGGAATTGGCCGCCACGCCACCAGCCACCGCAATCTTTTTGCATCCGGTCTCCTCCACGGCACGCACCACCCGGGGCACCAGCGTGTCGGAAACCGCAGCGGTAAATCCGGCACAGAGGGAAGGAATGTCGATTTCCTCCCCCACCTGCTGGGCATGGTGAATCAGGTTCAGTGCTGCAGTTTTCAGGCCGGAAAAGCTCATATTGTAGGGATTTTCCCCGGGCTTGCTCCGGGGCAGCACATATTTGTGCTCGTCGCCCTGCTGCGCCGCTTTGTCCACAGCAGCGCCGCCGGGATAGGGCATTCCAAGGACACGCCCCACCTTATCAAAGCACTCCCCTGCCGCGTCGTCCAAGGTGGTGCCCAGCAACCGCATTTTGGTATAATCCTCTACCTGCAGCAGCATGGTATGCCCGCCGGAAACCACCAAACACAAGAAAGGCGGCTTCAAATCCGGGCAGGCAATGTAATTTGCCGCAATATGCCCCCGGATATGGTGGACGGGAATCAGGGGCTTGTTCAGCGCCAAAGCTGCCGCCTTGGCAAAATTCACCCCCACCAGCACCGCGCCAATCAGCCCCGGCGCATAGGTCACCGCCACCGCGTCTATATTCTGCCGGGTCAGGCCCGTTTCCGCAAGGGCCTGGTCAGCCAGGCCGTAAATGGCTTCAATGTGCTTGCGGGAAGCGATTTCCGGTACCACGCCGCCGTATTCCCGGTGGAGCGCCACCTGGGAGGCAATGCAGTCGGTCAGCACTTCCCTGCCGTCCCGGACGATGGCCACGGCGGTTTCGTCGCAGGAAGATTCCACTGCCAGAATGTTCAATCTTGCCACTCCTTTCGCAAAATAAGCGCATCCTCTTTAGGATTGCGGTAATAGTTCCGCCTGCAGCCCACCTGAACAAAGCCCAAATGCTCATAAAGGTGAATTGCCGCATCATTGGAGGCACGCACCTCCAGCATCAGAAATTTGACCGGCGTTTTCTTCAGCTCCGCCACCAGTCGCTCTATGAGCGCTCGGCCAATGCCGCGGCGGCGGCAGTCCGGATGGACGGCCACATTCATCATGTCCGCCCCATCCAGCACCGACTGGGAGCCGATGTAGCCCACCACCCGGTTTTCATCCACCGCCACCAACCAGAGGGACAATGGGTTAGTCAGCTCCGAGGCAACGCTGTTTTCACTCCAGGGGTCAGAAAAGCACAGCTTTTCCATCTCCGCAACCGCCGCCACATGGGCGCTTGTCATTTGCACAATTTCCATTATTTCGCCTCATACCAGCTTCTGCCCCATTTGGCTTCCGCCTGCAGGGGCACCTTGAGCCGGGCCACATTTTCCATCTCCCGGCTGACCAGCTCTGCCACCTGGGGGGCTATCTCTTCCGGGCACTCCACAATCAGTTCATCGTGAACCTGCAGCAGAAGTTCCGCCTCCGGGAACTGCTTTTGCAGGGCATGCTCCACCCGAATCATAGCCAGCTTGATGAGGTCAGCTGCCGTTCCCTGAATGGGGGTATTCAGCGCAATCCGCTCCGCCCCCTGCCGGATGTTGAAATTGCTGCTTTTCAGCTCCGGAATGGAACGCCGCCTGCCAAACATGGTGACGGTTCCCCCGGTTTCCCGGGCAGACTCCACCACATTTTTCATATACGCGCCCACGCCTGCATAGTGCTGCAGATAACTGTCGATATACTGCTTGGCCTCCTTGCGGGAAACGCCGATGTCGTCAGCCAGGGAGAATTCGGAAATGCCATAGACAATGCCAAAATTCACCGCCTTGGCGTGCCGCCGCTGCAAGGCTGTCACCTGCTCCGGCTCCACGCCAAACACCTGGGAGGCCGTGACGGTGTGTACATCCTGCCCCTGAATGAAGGCCTCTTGCATCACCACATCGTCTGCAATGTGGGCCAGCACCCGCAATTCAATCTGGCTGTAATCCGCATCCACCAGCACGCAGCCGGGCTTAGGGATAAACATTTTCCGAATTTCCGCCCCCAAATCCGTGCGCACCGGGATGTTCTGCAAATTAGGGTCGGTGGAGGACAGACGGCCCGTGGCGGTCACCAGATTCTGGAAAGTGGTGCGGATGCGCCCGTCGGGCGAAAGTGCCGCCATCAGGCCGTCGGCATAGGTGGATTTCAGCTTGGTGAGCATCCGGTATTCCATGATGGCAGGAATGATGGGATGCTGACTGCGCAGCTTTTCCAGCACATCGGCGTTGGTGGAATAGCCGGTTTTGGTTTTTTTCACCGGGGGCAGGCCCAGCTTTTCAAACAGGACTTCCCCCAGCTGCTTGGGAGAATTGATATTAAACGGCTCCCCGGAATGGGAGAAAATCACCTGCTCGCAACCCGCAATCCGCTGGGCCAGCATGGTGCCAAACTGCTGCAGCTGGTTTTTGTCAATGGCGATGCCCCGCTTTTCCATGCGGTACAGCACCGGGCACAGGGGCAGCTCGATTTCCTGGTACAAATCGGTCATTCCCTGCTTCTGAAGTTCCGCCTCCAGCACGGGCCGCAGATTCCAAAGGGCTTCGGCGCAGGCGGCAGCGTCGCCGTCGTCCACCGTTATCCCCAGATAATTGGTAGCAAGCTTGGACACAGGATAATCCGACTGGGACGGGTTCAGGTCATAGGCCGCCAGCGCCGTGTCAAAGACAAAGCAGCCGCTTTCCACCCCCATCTCGTCCAGCCGGTGCAGGGTGGTTTTGAGGTCATGGCAGATAAGCTTCCCCTTGGGAAGCGTCAGGTCCATCTGAACCTCCATGGGGGTCAGCACACCCACGCCCTGTGCCCATGCAACCGCCACAGAGCCATCCGGCCCCAGATAAAGGGCGGCATCCGTCACATCGGCGGGGATTTCCCCCACCCGGGGCAAGGCCGTAACGGTTTGCTCCGGCTGCGCCGGGGCGGTTTCCGCCCCCCGCAGGCCGTATTTGTCAATCAGCCGCACAAATTCCAGCTTTTGGAACAATTTGTACAATTCTGCCCGGTTATAGGGCTGAATCACGGCATCCTCCGGCGCAAAATCGATGGGTGCCTCGCAGCGGATGGTCGCCAGCTCAAAGGAAAGATAGGCGCTTTCCCGCCCGGCTTCCAGCTTTTCCCGCAGCTTGGGACGGATGGAAGCGTCCTCCAGATTGGCATACACCCCGTCCAGAGAACCAAATTTCAGCAGCAGCTCCGTGGCGGTCTTGGGGCCGACCCCCGCCACGCCGGGGATATTGTCGGAGCTGTCGCCCATGAGGGCTTTCAGGTCAATGAGTTTTTTCGGCTCGAAGCCGTATTCCTCCCGGAACTTCTCCGGGGTGTAAAGGGTGGAACCCGTCTGCCCGGCCTTGGTAATGACCAGCTTGACACGGACATTTTCATCAACAAGCTGCAGCGAATCCCGGTCGCCGGTGACAATCACGCATTCCCACCGGTTATTGGAGCAAATGCGGCCCACGGTGCCAATCACATCATCCGCTTCCCAGCCCTGACATTCATAAATGGGAATGTTCATGGCCCGCAGCACATCCTTCATCACCGGCATCTGCTGGGCCAGCTCCTCCGGCATTCCGTGGCGGGTGGCTTTGTAGCCGTCATATTGCAGGTGGCGGAAGGTGGGGCCGTGCAGGTCAAAGGCAACGCACACCGCGTCCGGCTGCTCCTCCCGCTCCATCCGCTCCAAAATGTTCAGAAAGCCGTAGATGGCGTGGGTGTAAAGCCCGTCCTTATTAGTCAGGGGCTTGACCCCGAAATAAGCCCGGTTGATAACGCTGTTGCCGTCGAGAATCAGCAGCTTCATACTTTTCTCCATTTCGCGCCCTGGGGCGTGTCGATGATTTCAATGCCCCGGGCTTTCAGCTCGTCCCGAATCCGGTCGGCCTCGGCCCAGTTTTTGGCCTTTTTGGCCTCGGTGCGGGCGGCAACCAGAGCATCGATTTCCGGGTCGGCGTCGGCTTCTTCCTCCGCCGCTTTCTTTTCGTTCCACTTTTTCGCCGCTTCCAGCAAATTCAGCGACAGCACCCGGTCAAAGTCCGCCAGCGCCGCCAGCTTGGTGGCATCGTTGCATCCGGCCTTCAGAACATCATATACGGCCGTCACCGCCAGAGAGGTGTTCAAATCGCCGTTCAAGGCATTTACAAACCGCTCCTTCAGGGCGCTGAGCGCCTCTGCGTCCACCTCGCCCTCCGGCTTCAGTGCCGCGATTTTGGCAATCAGCTTGTCATAAGCCACCGCCGCATTGTCCAGATTCTCCCAGGAGAACACCAGATTCCGCCGGTAATGGCTCTGCAGGCAGAACAGCCGGTAGGCCATGGGGTCATAGCCCTTGCTCTCCAGCAGGGACACGGTGAGGAACTCGCCCTTGGACTTGCTCATTTTTCCGTTGTCGGTGTTCAGATGGTGGACATGGAACCAGTAGTTGCACCATTTATGTCCCAGATAGCTTTCGCTCTGGGCGATTTCGTTGGTGTGGTGCGGGAAGGCATTGTCAATGCCGCCGCAGTGAATGTCCAAATCCTCCCCCAGATGCTTCATGGAGATGCAGGAGCATTCAATGTGCCAGCCGGGATAGCCCACACCCCAGGGAGAATCCCATTTCAGCGCCTGGTCCTCAAACTTGGACTTGGTAAACCACAGAACGAAGTCATTTTTATTCTTCTTGTTGGAATCCTCGTCCACGCCCTCCCGGACACCCACGGCCAAATCTTCCTCGTCATGGTCGCCGAACACATAATACTTTTCCAGCGTAGAGGTGTCGAAATACACATTTCCGCCGGCAATGTAGGCATTCCCCTTATCCAGCAAGGTCTGCACCATGTGGATATATTCCTCGATGCAGTTGGTGGCAGGCTCCACCACATCGGGCCGCTTAATGTTCAGCTTGTCGCAGTCGGCAAAGAAAGCGTCAGTGTAAAAACGGGCAATGTCCATGACGGACTTGTTTTCCCGCCGGGCACCCTTGAGCATCTTATCCTCGCCGGTGTCGGCGTCGCTGGCCAGGTGGCCCACATCGGTGATGTTCATCACCCGCTTGACGGGATAACCCAGATAGCGCAGTGCCTTTTCCAGCACATCCTCCATGATGTAGGTGCGCAGGTTGCCGATATGGGCATAGTGGTACACCGTTGGGCCGCAGGTGTACATCTTCACAAGGTTGGGATTGTTGGGAACAAACAGCTCCTTTTTATGGCTGGTGGAATTATACAGATACATAGCTTACCTCCAAATGTGTTTTTGCAGAAAAAACGCCTCTTATGCCAAAAGGCACAAGAGGCGGGTATATACTCGCGGTTCCACTCTTATTTATCACTTGATATGCACTTGGCGCTCCCGGACGCACATTCCCGCGTCAGCTTTGCCCGGGCTTCCAGCTTATAGCCCCGGCTCTCTGATAAGCGTCACAGCGGTACTCTTTCCGTTCTTCACGCACGGCTATTTTACCACATTCCCCATACCAATGTCAAGAAAAAGGACTCCGAAAATTCGGAGTCCTTTGGAAATATGGAATTAACCCGCAGCCTTCACGGAGGTGATGTGGGTGTTGACACCCTCGTACCAGTACAGGAAGCCCTCCATGTCCACCTTGTCGCCGACCTTCAGCTCAGCGAAAGCCTTGTAAACATCGGTTTCGGGGCCGGTCAGGTAACGCTCCACGCAGAAAGAATAAGTATTGCCGTTCAGGGACACATCCACATAGATGTCGTCGCCGGGCTCACCATTCTTGTAGGAGATGTTCTCAATGGTCAGGCCCTTGAAGGAAACGAATTTGTTCTGATGCTTGATGAGCTCATCGGTGCCCAGCAGGCTGGTGGCATCCATGGGGCTGGCAATCCAGTTGCCCTCAATGATTTCAAAAGTGGCATCCATGATTTCGATTTCACCAGCCCAGCTGCCCTTGTAACCGGTTACCCGAATCTTGGTGCCGGGCACCAGCTTGGCGGCATTCTCTTCGGAGCAGGCCATGTTGTAAAGGAAGTAAGCGCCGTCATAGTCCTGGGCGTAGACGGTGATTTTGTTGTCCCACCAGGACTGGTGGGCCTGGACATAGGCTTCGATGGTGACCTCTGCATCCATGGGGGCAGCCATATACTCGTCATAGCTCATAACGCCATCGCCCTTTTCATCCACGGACTTGGCCACAGAGGTAATGTGGGTATTGACACCCTCGTACCAGTACAGGAAGCCTTCCATGTCCACAACATCCCCTGCCTTGAGTTCGGCAAAGGCCTTGTAAACATCGGTTTCAGGGCCGGTCAGGTAACGCTCCACGCAGAAGGAATAGGTATTGCCGTTCAGCGCCACATCCACATAGATGTCGTCGCCGGGCTCACCGTTCTTGTAGGAGATGTTTGCAATGGTCAGAGCCTTGAAGGAAACGAACTTGTTCTGATGCTCGATGAGCTCCTCGGTGCCCAGCAGGCTGGTGGCATCCATGGGGCTGGCAATCCAGTTGCCCTCAATGATTTCAAAAGTGGCATCCATGATTTCGATTTCGCCAGCCCAGCTGCCCTTGTAACCGGTTACCCGAATCTTGGTGCCGGGCACCAGCTTGGCAGCATCCTCTTCGGCGCAGGCCATGTTATAGATGAAGTAGGCGCCGTCGGCATCCTGGGCATAGACGGTGATTTTGTTATCCCACCAGGACTGGTGTGCCTGGACATAGGCTTCAATGGTAACCTCTGCATCCATGGGAGCAGCCATATACGCATCGTAGCTCATCACGCCATCGCCCTTTTCATCGGGCTGGGTAGGCGGGGTAGTAGGCTGCGTGGGCGGAGTTGTAGGCTGGGTGGGCTGAGTTGTAGGCTGGGTAGGCTGGGTGGCAGGATTTTCGTTGCAACCAGCCAGAGCCAACACCAATGTCAGTGCCAGCAGCAATGCAAGATACTTTTTCATCGGAAATAATCTCCTTCGTTTTTCAAAATATTGCATTTTCATTATACTCAAAAAAGGGCAGAAATCAATAGGATTTCCCTTTTTTCCTTTTTTGTAAATGATTTTTCACTGCGTACGCACCCATGAGTACCCAGCATAGCCCGATGCCCCCCAGAAGCAGCACCGATGTCTTGGGCAGCGGCCCAAGGGTTACCTGTTGGGTCGCATCCTGCTGAATCTCGTCCAGATGGTTCAGCGTGATAGCATCTCTATAGAGCTTCTCCAAAAACGCTTCATCCACCGTTTTCTTCCGGCGCACGCCTTTGGTCACTTCTTCGATAAGCTGTCCGGCGGCATTGCGCAAAGAGGCGGAGCCATTGAACACCGGGGTGACAAAGGTGTTTTCGGTGTTTTCCATCAGCATTTTCGTGGCATCGATTTTGATGCTGTAATGGAGCTCATTATCCTCCCCTGCCCGGCTCAGATAATCCTGATAGACTGCGCTCTGCTGGGCTTTTTGGGTGACGGGGGCGTAGCCCTCGGTCTGGGAGTAGCCAATCTGCACTTCGTCGGTCAGCAGGAACTGGGTAAACATCCAGGAAGCCAGCACCTCCTGGGGGTCTGCCTTGTTGAACACGCAAACGGAGGGGCCCTGGGAAATCATGGTGATATTTTCCGCATCAAACTGGGGAACCGTCATCACCACCGTTTCAAAATCCACAATCTGCTCCTGGGGAATATCCACCAGGGGCGCGTCGCTTCCCATCCAGGTGGCACCGGCGGTGGAGTCAATGGCGAAGATGCACTGGCCCCGGTTAAAGAAATTGGCGGGGTAGCCGTCAATTTTGAAGGTGGAGAATGTGCCGCGCTCCACCTGCGCCGCAATGTCCATCAGCAATTTTTCGGTGGTATCGTTAAACAGCAGCACATCGCCGCTGGCGGTGGAATAGCCCGCATCCAGCTGCCGGAGCATCTGAATCATCATATTGTCGGTGGATTTGTAAATACAGGGAATCAGGGTTTTCTGCCCGTTTACCCGGTAATTGCCACCCTCATCCTGCTCCATGGCTGCCTGGCTAACCTGCCAGACAAAATCCCAGGTCAGCACCTCCGGCATGGTGAAGCCCAGCTTTTCCACATAGGTTTTGTTCACATAGCAGCTTTCTGTGGAGCGCATGAAAGGCAGGGCATAGCAGCTTTGGCCAATGCGGCACTCGGAAAGAAACTGCGGCACGATTTGCTCCTGCAAAACCGAATCAAACCGTACCTTACTTCCCCCCAGACCGTATTTTTTGTCCGCCATCAACCCGTCCAGCGGCACCACGGTATCAGCGCCGGTGAGGTAGGTGGCGATATGGTCCGGGTAGGTGATGCACACATTGGGAGTGGTATCGGTGGAGATGTTGGTAATCACATCCTGATAAATCCGGCCGTAATCGGTGTACAGCTTCAGATTCACCTTGATATTGGGATACAGCGCCTCAAAGTCCGCAATGGCCTTTTTATAGACATTGACCTGATTGATATTGGTATCATTCTTGGCCCAGAAGGAAATTTCATACTGCCGGGATTCGTCAAAGCTATCCGGCACTTCAAAAGCATTCCGCTCCACAGAACCGTGGCAGCCGCACAGCAGCCCGGTCAGCAAAGCCGCCAGCAGAACAAATGCGGTGAATTTTCTCATCCCTTGCTTCCTCCTCTGGCGACGCCCTCCATAATTTTCCGGCGGAACACCAGAAACAGCACAATCAGCGGCAGGGAAATCACCACAGCTGCCGCCATCATGGCGGGGATATTTTCCCGTCCGAAGCCGCTCTCCCGGATGGCCTGCAGGCCGTTGGACACCAGAAAATAATTCTCGTCATCCGTGGCAAGCCGGGGCCACACATAGCTGTTCCAGCACTCGATGGCTTTCAAAATGGTGATGGTCACCAGCGTGGGGCGACAAATGGGAATCATCACCTTCACCAGATATTTCAAATCGGAGGTGCCGTCCACCTTCGCCGCGTAATAAAGCTCATCGGGAATCTGGGCGAAATTTTCCTTCAGCAGATAAATGTAGAATACGCTGGCAACCGACGGCAGAATCAGGCCCAGAAAGGTGTTGCGCAAATCCAGATTGGTGATGGTCACATAGTTGGTAATCACCACCAGCTCGCCGGGAATCATCATCAGCGCCAGCAGCAGCGTGAAGGCCAGATTTTTCCCCCGGAACTCCAGCCTTGCAAAGGCGAAGGCCGCCAGCACCGTCACCACCAGCATGATCCCCGTGGTGATAACCATGAAAATCAGGGTATTCAGGAAGAATTTGGCAAGGGGCACCGCGGTGAAGGCGGTGACATAGTTTTCAAATGTCGGATTTGCAGGAATAAACTGGGGGATAAACTCGCCGTTATAGTCCGCCTGGGTTTTCAGCGAGGTAATGACCATCCAGTAAAAAGGAAACAGCACCGCCACCGCCCAAATTCCCAGGAAAAGATAGGCCACGGTTTTGAAAATCCGGCTGCGGCGCCGGGCATTTTGTTCAATTTTATGGTAATCCACTTGTTTTTTCATGGCAGGCACCTCAATGATAGTGGACATATTTCTTTCTGACCATCAGATTGATGCAGGTGACGGTCAAAACAATGGCAAAGAGAATCATGGCGGCAGCCGAAGCATAGGACGGGTACCCGCCACTGCTGCCGTAGAGCATATCATACACATAACCCACGATGGTATTCATGCCCGCCGCGTTCAGGTCGGTTCCAAACAGCGCCACGGAGTCGCTGTAGGCCTTGAAGGCCCCAATGAATCCGGTGATGACCAGATAGAAAACCGAGGGAGAGATCATGGGCAGGGTGATTCGCAGGAACATCCTTCCCTTTCCGGCGCCGTCCACCCGGGCGGCATCATAGTAATTCTGATTGACGGAAGCCAGAGAGCTGGTGAGAATGATGATTTTAAAGGGCATGACAATCCACACGGTGTAGATGCACAGCACCAGCATCTTCGCCCAGTAGGGGCCGCCGATGAAGTCCACCGCCTCCGCGCCGAAAAAGCTAAGCAGAATATTGACCATGCCATCGGTATAGGCGGTTTTGCGGAACAGAATCATAAACACCATGCCCACCGCCAAAGTGTTCGTCACATAGGGCAGGAAATACACCGTCTGGAAAAATTCCTGGAGCTTGCGAATGGAGCTGAGCGCCAGGGAAATGAGCAGGGCAAGCCCTGTGGACACCGGCACCGTAATCATCACCAGAATGAAGGTGTTTTTCACCGCCTGCAAAAAATAGGGGTCCCGCAGCACATAGGAAAAGTTGTAAAGTCCCACGCCGAAGGACTGCTGGCTGGTGAAGTTAAAGCCCTCCTCCAGCGAGTAAACAAATACATCCACCAATGGGTAAACCATAAAAACGCCCAAAAACAAAAACGCCGGCAGCAGATACAGCCAAGCTTTCAGCTCCCGCAGCTTTGCCCACCGGCCGGTGGATTTTGGTTGCAATTTCATCCGTATTTCCTTCCCTTCCTTTTCTCGTTGTCAGAAATCTCGGTACTTTATGGATATTTTATCCCACTGCCCTACATAAGTCAACATTTCTTTTCCCAGCACGGTGATGGGGCAGGTGTCATGGCGGCAGCCGCTTGCCTCAGCAGAGTCATTGTAGGGCAAAGGCATGCCTTTGCCGATTGGAAACAATTTTTTGTTATCAATAGGGTGCGGCGAGGGCATGCCCTCGCCCTACAATAAAAGTCTATAGTTATCGATACCGCCCCTACCAAACGGATAACTCCTAACTCCTAACTCCTGTAAAAACGGCAGCGCAACGCCCGGCTGCTTATGCAGCCGGGCGTTATTCAGGAAATGGGTATCAGCAGCATCTGCCCCGGGGCGGGTTCTTCGGTCAGGGCGTTGGCTTTTCGGATGGCGGAAACTGTGGAGCCGCTGGCCTTCGCCAATTCCCAGAGGGATTCCGCGTCCATCCGCCGCAGAATCAGCGACGGCCGTCCCTGCGCCCGCTCTTTCCGCTCCCCCACGGTGATGGCGGAAATCATGTCAATGGGCTGGTTGGCAGTGGTTTGCAGCCGCAGCTTCATCCGCGCGCCGGGGAGCGCAGCGTCCACGGGCTGCCAGCCCATCACCGCCGGAAAAATCCGGCTGTCCCTCCCGGCTGGCAGGGTCATCGACCCAACCCAGTTTTCGCTGACGCATTGCGTATTCCCATCTTCGTCTTGATAAAGAATCTGAAACTGGGCCGGAAATTCCAGGCTGACCCCGTCGCCCTCCCGGTACTGGGTGGGAAAATCCGGCAAAAACTGCACATCCGTCACCCGTCCGTCCCGGAATTCTGCCTGGGCCTCCAGCGTTTCCTCCCGGCACTCCAGCTCCACCGGCAGCAGCAGGGTCTGCTTTTCCACGGAAACTTCCATTTCCGGGCTGTAAGCATCCTGCGCCACCGCCAGCAGCTCCCTGCCCCACACCAGATACTGGGCCATGATGCCGCATTGGACATGGGCGCCCTCCTCCGTGATTTCCGGCTCCACGGACGACAGCTCCATCATCACATCCAGAGAAGCCTCCCGGTCATAGTCCTTATCTAAATCCCCGAACTGGGCAAAGGGAATTTCCGAGCTTCCCTTTTGAACATTGCCGTTTTCATCCAGATACACATAGGAAAGCCGCCCCGTGCCCCGGAACACCGCCCGGCTTCCCACCACGCTTTGCTCTGCCAGTTCCGGCTGAAGCTGCCAGGAAATCCACTTCCGCACCCCGGGGATTTTCACATCCTCCTCCAGATAAAACAGCTTCTCCCCCGCTTCTTTCGGCAGCACCAAGGGGTACTCCCGGGTCAGCAGCTCCACCCCCGCCGGGACTTCCCCGGGGATGTAGACCTCGCTTTCCGCCGGCTCCAGACCAATGCCCAGCACGCCCACGGAGGCTCTGACCATCAGCTTTCTGGCAGAAAGCGTTCGGGCATCAATGCTGCGCAGCAGGCACCGGGTGCGGATGCTGCCCTCCCGCTTTGCCTGGGGGAAGCTCCATCTGGCCTGAAACGGAATCCACACCTCCGCGCACCGGGGTTCCGAGCCATCCTCCGGCTGATACAGCACCGAGGCCGCCACACCGCCGGAAACGCTCATGCCGTCATTTCGCCACTCCTTGCTGCGCACCGTGGGCTGTCCCCAGGCGCACAGCACCCGTCCGATGTCCGGCATTCCGTCCGGCAGGCGGATTTCCTGGGTCTGCTCCTGATTCACCACCTGATGCACATCGGTCTGTAAATAGACGCAGGCTTTTTTGTTCCACTGCAATTCCATTATGAACCACTCCTTTACCCTCGATGGTAAAGCATATTCACCCCCGGACAGGTTTATGCCCCTATTTTTTCCTGCCCAGGCAGATTCCCGCCACCAGAAGCACCAGCCCCAGGCAACCGCACCAGAAAAAAGAGTCGAACAGCCCCGACACCAGCAGCCCCAATCCAAACGCTGCGGCGGCAACACACAGCAGTTGATTTTTGCGACACATAAAAAGCACCTCCCGTCAAGCCTATGCGGGAGGTGCTTATCATTATGCTTACGCTTCCAGTTCCCGCAGCAGGGCAATCTCCCGGGCATAGCCGGGCAGCTCGTTGGGGGTTTCCAGAATCATGGGTTTTCCCTTCAAAAGCGGATGATTCACAATGGCACGGAAGGTTTCCATCCCCAGGGTTCCCGCGCCGATACATTCATGACGGTCTTTGTGGCTGCCCAGAGGATTTTTGGAATCGTTCAGATGCAGGGCTTTCAGCCGGTGCAGGCCAATCACCGCGTCAAATTCCGCCAGCACCCCGTCCAGGTCATTTACAATGTCATAACCCCCGTCGGCTACATGGCAGGTATCCAGGCACACGCCCACCTTCTCCGAGCCCACGGCATCCAAAATGGCCCGCAGCTCCCGGAAATTGCCGCCCACCTCGCTGCCCTTTCCGGCCATGGTTTCCAGCAGAACGGTGACGGGATAATCGTGGCGCAGCGCCGCCGTCAGCGCTTCGGCAATCTGGCAGATTGCCGTCTCCGTGCCCTGCCCCACATGGCTGCCAGGATGGAAATTGTAGAAATTCCCCGGCAGCGCCGCCATCCGGCGCAAATCATCCTCCAGCACCGAGGCGGCGAAGGCTCTGGCCTCCGGGTCCGCCGTGCAGAGGTTCATGGTGTATGCCCCGTGGGCAACCAGCGGGCCGAAATTGGCCTGCTGTAACAGATGCAGGGCTTCCTGTGCGTCGGAATCATCCTGTTTTTTCGCTTTGCTTCCCCGGGGATTGCGGGTAAAGAAAGCAAAAGTATTTGCCCCCAGCTCCATGGCGGTTTTCACCATGCCGCTGTAACCTGCCGACGCGGACAAATGGCATCCCAAATAAAGCATTCTTTCTCACTCCTTTTGGGATACCATATCACAAAAATCCCGAAAAAGCAATTTCCATCTCCCGGAAATTATGCTATAATATCAGCCGAGGCAGAAGGAGCTGAACAGTTCGTTCCATTGCGCCGTCAGCTGGCCGGCATTTTCCGCCTCCGCCACGGCGCTGAGGCAGTAGTGATAATTCCCGTCATCCAGCACCGTCGCCCGGCAAAGCACATCCCCGTCCTCTCCGGCGGCTGTCCAGACCCAGTCATAGCGTTTGGCCTCCCCCGCCCGGCTTTCCACAATGGTCAGCTTTTCCGGCTGGAAACCGGACAGCGTGCGCACTGTGCGGGCAAAGTCCCCGGAAGCCAGGGTCTGCAGCACCAGGGTGTACCCCTCACATTCGTAGAGCGTCCCCTCCCCGCTGCCGAAGACTTCCGCAGCTGCCTCCTCCGGCAGCTGCACCGCTACCTCCGCGGCAGCAGGCAGCTCGCCGCCCTCATGCACCACATTTCCCAGCGTTTCAAACACTTCCGATGCACCGCATCCGGTCAAAAACAGGACAAGCACTCCAATTACCCAACATTTTTTCACATTTACCCCTCCCGAAAGGATGATGACCATGAAATATCTGATGATCTATCTCGCTATAATAAATGCCCTGAGTTTTCTGCTTATGCTGATTGACAAGCAAAAAGCCCGGAAAAAACGCTGGCGCATTCCGGAGCGCACCTTGCTGGGCGTTTCCGCCATCGGCGGCAGTCTTGGAGGGCTGCTGGGGATGTATCTGTTCCGGCACAAAACCCTGCACAAGCAGTTTTCCATCGGTATTCCCCTGATGCTGATTTGCCAGATTATGATTCTTGCCTATGTGACAAAAAACTTGCTGTAAAACAGCAGGTTTTTTCTATTTCGGCTGATTGCTGATTACAGCGAAGCGATAATGGCCTCCGCCGCTTCCATCCCATCGATGGCGGCGGACATGATGCCGCCGGCATAGCCCGCGCCCTCGCCAGTGGGATACAGGCCCCGCAGGCCCACAGACTGGCGGGTGCCGTCGCGCACCATGCGCACCGGGCTGGAGCTGCGGGTCTCCGGGCCGGTGAGTACCGCATCCTCCCTGGCAAAGCCCTTGAGGTTCCCCTCCAGCTTCGGCAGGGCTTCTTCCAGGGCATTGGTGATGCGCGCAGGCAGAACTTCATGCAAGTCACACCAGCAGACGCCGGGCTGATAGGTGGGCTGCACCTCGCCGGGGGCAACCGTAGGTTGCCTGTTCAGAAAATCTCCCACGGTCTGGGCCGGGGCGCGGTAGCTTCCGCTGAGATTGTAAGCCGCCTGTTCAATCTGCCGTTGCCAATACATTCCCCCCAGAACCCCGTCAATGGGCACATCTTCGGGACGAATGGTTACCAAAAGCGCCGCGTTGGCATTCTCTCCGGCCCGGTCGGCATAGCTCATGCCATTGGTCACAACGCCGCCCTCCTCCGAGGCCGCCGCCACCACATAGCCGCCGGGGCACATACAGAAGGTATACACCGTGGCATCCTCCAGGTGGCACACCAGCTTGTAATCCGCAGGGGGCAACCGCAGGTTGCTGCTTCCGTACTGGGTTTTATCAATCATTTTCTGGGGATGTTCCATGCGCACGCCCATGGCAAAGGGCTTGCGCTCCATGGGAAGCCCCAACTTTTCCAGCATTTCAAAGGTATCCCGGGCGCTGTGTCCCACCGCCAGCACCACATGGTCGGTTTCAATCACCTCGCCGCTGTCGGTTACCACGGCGGTGACGCTGCCATTTTCCCGGCGAATATCGGTGACGCAGGTCCGAAACCGCACCTCGCCCCCCAGCCGGATGATTTCCCGGCGCAGGTTCTGCACCACCGTCAAAAGCACATCAGTTCCCACATGGGGCTTGGCGTCAAAGAGAATGTCCTCCGCCGCCCCAAAGGCCACAAACTGCTCCAAAATCCAGCCGATGCGGGGATTGTTCAGTCCCGTGTTCAGCTTGCCGTCGGAAAAAGTTCCGGCGCCGCCCTCGCCAAACTGCACATTGCTGCGGGGATCCAGCTCCCCGGTGGTGAAAAATCTGTCCACCTTTTCGTGCCGGGACTGGGCATCCTCTCCCCGCTCCAGCACCAGCGGCTTCAGCCCAGCCCGGGCCAGCACCAGTGCCGCGAACATTCCGCCGGGGCCGAAGCCCACCACCACCGGCCGATGCTGGGGCGCGGCCTTGCACACCGGCACCCGGTAACAGGCCGTTGGAGCGATGGCTGCCCGCTTGCAGCCGGACTGGCGGAGAATTTTGTTTTCATTTCCCTCTACCGTCACATCGATGGTGTAGACCACCTTCACATCCGGCTTTTTCCGGGCGTCAATGCTGCGGCGAATGATTTTCACCTGCCGCACCTTGGAGGCGGTAATTTTCAAAAGCCGTGCCGCTTCAAATCCAAGCTGGGCCGGATTGTGCTCCGGCGGCAGGGCAATTTCCCGAATTCGAATCATACATTTTCCTTTCCGGCGCAAAAGCCCGCCAATCTGCCGGAGCTCCATGCCCATTGCAGATTGAAGCCGCCGCAGTCTCCGTCAATATCCAGCACTTCCCCGCAGGCAAAAAGCCCGGGAATGAGCTTGCTTTCCATGGTGGTTTCCTCAAATTCTGAGGTAAAAATGCCCCCGGCCGTGACCTGAGCGCTGTCCATGCCCATCACATCCGTCAGGGGGATTTCCAGCCCCTGCGCCGTGGCACAGACCCGCTCCAGCTCCCAGTCCTCCAGCATACGGATGGGAGCATGGAGGGAAATGCCCGCCTCTTTGGTCACGACGCGGCCCAGCCGATTGTGCAAAATGCCCGTCAGCAATTCCTCCGCCGGCAAATTGGTTCCCCGCCGCCGCTGCAGTTCCCGCAAAAGGGCAGCCCGCTCCATATCCGGCAGCAAATCCAGCCGGCAGACCCAGTCCCCCGGATTCCGGCACACATTCCGGGAGATTTCAAAAATCACCGGGCCGGACAGGCCATACTCTGTAAATTGAATTTCCCCTCGCCCGGCGGAATGGAATTCTCCGTTGCAGGAAATCTCCGCCCAGCAGTTTGCCCGCACGCCCTTGAGGGAAGCGCAGCCGTTCCAATCCGACTTCACCTGTACCAGCGTCGGCCGCAGGCGGGTGCAGTGATGCCCCAGCTTCATAAGAATCTTATAGCCAGACATGGAGCCGCCCAGTTTGGTGCCTGCAAGACCGCCGCAGGCCACCACCAGCCGGTCGCAGAAAACGGTTTCTTCGCCGCCATCCAGCGCAAAGCCATCCCCTGTTTTTTTCACACGGGTCACTTCAAAGCCGGTTCGCAGCTGAATATTGGGCTTTTCCAGGGCAAAGCGCAGCACATCCACCACGGAATTTGCCTGGTCAGAATAGGGATAGACCCGGCCGGAAGGCTCCGCCACGGTGTACAGACCCATACTGCGGAACCATTCCAGGGTATTTTCCACATTGTATTTTTCCAAAGCAAATCGGGCAAATTCACCCTTATCTTCGCCGTAATAAAAATCCGGGGAAGCGTTCAGATTGGATAAATTACAGCGGCCATTTCCGGTGGCCTGCAATTTTCTGCCGACCCGCGCCTGCCGCTCCAACAAAATAACCTGGGTATTGGGATTTTCCGCCGCCGCCAAAGCAGCCGCCATGCCGGATGCTCCGGCCCCGATGATGCCAACTGTCATGCCATCCCTCCTCTTTTTCCCCATTATATCGGATTTCTCCGAAAGAAACAAGAAAAACTTATTGGCTTTCCCGCAAATCTATGGTATAATTCCAAATCAGTGAGGTGATTACCACGGACAGAAGCAACATCGACAAAATCGCCCAAAGCCCGGAGGACCGGGTGCTGCTGGCAAAACTCTGGGACAAGCTCAACACCGGTATTCGCCGGGGCATTCCCGCCAACACCTGTTTTCTCTCCCCCCGGGAGCAGGAAATGGCGCGCTATCTCTTTGGGGACGAGCCGGGGCTTTTGTTCTTCGGCGGATACCCGGAGGCGGAGCGGCGGATGCTGTGCTACCTGCCGGAATATCTGGAGCAAGACAGTCTGTACGACCCGGACAGCCCCGTGGTCTGCCTGCGGGCCTCGTTTTATGATGGGGACTCCCCCTCCCACCGGGATTTTCTGGGGGGCTTAATGGCCTGCGGCATCGCCCGGGAAACTTTGGGCGACATCTGCGTGGGCAGCGGCTCCTGCGATTTTTTTGTAACGGAACAGATTGCCCCCTTTGTGGAGCAGAATCTGACCTCCGTGGGCCGGGTGCATCTGCGCCTGCAGCGAATTTCCCTATTGGAAGCGCAGATTCCGGAGCCGGAGGTGCGGGAAATCCGGGATACCCTGGCTTCCCTGCGCCTGGACAGCGTGATTGCCGCCGGATTTCGGATTGGGCGCAGCCTGGCGGCCCAATATATCAGCGCGGGAAAGGCGGCCATTGACGGCCTCCCCTGTGAAAAACCGGACAAGACCGTGGCGGAGGGGATGAAAATTTCCGTCCGGGGTCTGGGCAAAATCAAAATCAAATCCGTCTCCGGTCAGACGAAAAAGGGCCGTGTCTGGGTGGTCATTGACCGCTATGTATGAGGTAAAGAATATGCACATGGATGAAGTCATCAAAAGAATCAACGCCCTGGCGGCCAAAAACAAAGCTGAAGGTCTGACGCCTGAGGAGCTGGCGGAGCGGGACAAGCTGCGCCGCATTTACATCGACAGCGTGAAAGCCGATCTGGTGGGCCAGCTGGAAAACACCTATCTGGTAGACGAAAAGGGCAACAAAACCAAACTCCCGCGCAAGCAATGAGCGTCACCGGAATTGGGTGCCCGCAAAACAGTTATGGAGCGTATTGAAAGATACGCTCCATTTTGTATGTGTTGGGTGCGGGGCAGGAACGCCCCAGCAAGAGTGTGGTACAAATTTGGCACAACGGCAGAATTTAGATTTCAAGAACATATTTATATGCACTTTCGGCCGGATTATCATAATATCCTGCTTCAATGGTGCTTAGCCTATAACCACAAATTTCAAAAGTTCTCTGCATCGCTTTGTTTGACGCTCTTGTTTCGCCACAAAAACGCCGCATATCGAGTTTTCTCATTTCTTCTGAAACATAGTTTAGCATTCTCCGTGCTAACCCTTGGTTCCTGTAATCTTCATGAACCGCGATGTTCATAATCTTAATATAGTCTTTTTCGCCTTTCCAGTTATAGATAAAAATGTTGCCCACGATTTTATCGTTATCCAATAGTGCATAATAAATCGCTCTTTGGTCTGCTAATAAATCTCTCCAATCTTCTTCCTTCCAATAATCACTTGGAAAACAGTGCTTGTCAAATGAAATAATTTGTTGCATACGCTCTGTATGCAACTGCTTCAATTCAATCATCGTATCCCTTTCCCGGTGGCGTTCCTGTTTATTTCAGCGCATGACAGAAGTCCGTTTTGCGGATAAACAATTCGGTTGTGGCGGGCGGCACCCCCATTGTCATCCTGAGCGGAGCGTAGCGCAGTCGAAGGATCTCATAGGGCAAGGCGGAGATTCTTCGACTCGCCTTTGGCTCGCTCAGAATGACAAAACTTTAGGGGGGCGATTTGCGGGCGGATAATATCCGCCCCTACTTCTAGCTGCCAGCGGGCACGGCATCCGCTTTCAGCGCGTGGGATTTATACAGCTTGTACATTTCCTCCGTGGCCATGCGGGTCTTGGCAACCACATCGCCACCCTTGGGGAAGCAATAATACAGCCGGTCGTTGTTTCCGATGCAAATCACATCCCCCACCTCGTACCAGTAGTAATCAGCGTACAGGCAGTAGTTGTGCTGGGGCTTCTGGTGATAGGTTAGCTTCCCGTCGCAGCCGGTGAGGTGGAAGCCATCCAAGTCATGCCTCAGATGCCCGCTTCCTACATTATAGATGGCCTTGTAATCCACCATCACGGAAATGTCCACATCCACATCCAGCCGGTAGGAGCCATCCAGAATCTCCCGGCGCACCATCTCCCGCTACCAGTCGTTCCACTGGGGGATGGTGGTAAAGGCGGTATCCCCATCCAAAGCCTGCAAATCTCCGATGGGCGTCAGCTCATAGCGCTTGCCGCAATGCTTGCAGGTGAGGTAGATGCCCTTGCCCTCCATGCAGCCCTCGGTCTGGCAATGGGGGCAGCGGTACAAAATGCGGCTCAGGCCGTCGGCGCGGAAATCATCCTGAATTTCCACCCCGTTTTCCTTCTGCCAGGCCCAATGGTCAAAGCCAAAGGCATCGTCCAGGCCGTCGGACAGCTCCTGCACGGAAAGGCTTCGCACCTCCTCCTGGGTGTACAGGCACCGGGCCTTTGCCGAAATCTGCACATCCTTGCGCACCTGCAGCTGATTATACAGCGGGTTGCGGCTGAAAGCGCCAAAGGTTTCAATCATAATCACCGGCACATCCAGCTTCTTTAAGAGCACGCCCATTTTCCGGGGCAGCCGGGTGGCCCGTCCGTCAAAGCTGTAGCTGGCCTCCGGGTACATCAGCACGCTGGACTTTTTCTCCTGCAGGCAGTAAATCATGTCCTTAATCAGAGAAATGTCCGTAACGAATTTCTGGGTAGGGATGCAGCCGATGGTGCGCATCAGCCACGCCATCAGCCCGCCCATGCCCACAAAGGAATCGGAAGTGGCAATGATGTTCATGGGCCGGGGGTAGAGAATTTTATAGGCCATGGGCATATCCAGGAAGCAGGAATGATTCATCAGAATCAGGCAGGGCTGGTTTTTGGGAATTTTCTCCAGTCCCTCCGTGGTGTATGTAAATCCGCTGCCCGCCAGCGAAAAGGAGGACAGCAGCCGCAGCAGGCTGCGCCAGAAGATGTTGGGCTTTTTGGGGGCTTTATGCGCCGGACGGGTTCGATTCAAAACCGCGTCATATTCTGCATTTTTGAAGGTATTTTTCAAAAGTGTCACAACCTTTTGTTCATAATTCGTGCAACATTATAGTACAAGATATACCGAAAGTCAACAAATTCCGAAATATGCAAATATGCAATGTATATTCATTCTTCATATTTGGAATATTGTGGGATAAAACCTGTATAATTTCATAATTTTGTCCATATTGCACATGGATGCACCCGCTTTTTCAGGCAAATAATGTTATATTTATGCACTTGATTTTGGATATTATTCATTGTATAATCATTCCATCAAAGGAGCCGGGCATCCGGCACAAAAAGGAGTTATGATTATGAAAAAGGTATTTGCGATTTTTCTGTCCGCCCTGCTGCTGAGTGCCTGTCTGGCCGGCTGCGGCGAAAAAGCCGACAACGAGCTGAACACCATCGAAAACGGAAAGCTCATCATGTCCACCAACGCGGAGTTCCCACCCTATGAAACGACCACCGACGACGGCGGCTTTGCCGGCATCGACATTGAAATCGCCCAGGCCATTGCCGACAAGCTGGGGCTGGAACTGGTGATTGACGACATGGACTTTGACACCGCCCTCACCGCCGTGCAGACCGGCAAGAGCGACATGGTGATGGCCGGCGTCACCGCTGATGAGGACCGGATGAAGGTGATGAACTTCTCCATCTCCTACGCCACCGGCGTGCAGGTCATTATCGTCAAGGAGGGCTCCGATGTGACTCTGGAGAATCTGGGCCAGCAACTCATCGGCACCCAGAAGGGCACTACCAGCAACATCTACTGCTCCGACAGCTTTGGCTCTGACCATGTGGTTACCTACGACAGCAGCATCACCGCCGTTCAGGCGTTGCTCAAAGGCCAGCTGGACTGCGTGGTGGTGGACAACGCCCCCGCTCAGGAACTGGTGAAGAACAATCCCGGCCTGAAAATTCTGGACACTGCCTACATGACCGAAAGCTACGCCATCGGCTTTTCCAAGAAGAACACCGTGTTGCTGGAAGCGGTGAACAAGGCGCTGGAGGAACTGATGGCTGACGGCACCATCCAGAGCATCATCGACAAGTACATTCATTAAACAAAATCAGGAGGGCGGGCTTCCGCCCTCCTGCTACGGTCTGAGAAAGAGGTTTATTTTGGTACAATATTACGAACTTTGGAGCCAGCTGATGCGTTCCGGTGAAGAACTTCCCTTCTGGAAGGAATTCTTCGTCAAATTCTATCAGGCTTTTATCGAGGCCGACCGCTGGAAGCAGTATCTGGAAGGCGTTGGCACCACCATTTATGTCACCGTGATTGCGCTGGCCATCGGCGTCTGTGTGGGCGTTCTCATGGCCATCATCCGCACCGCTCATGACCAGGCCCGCCCCGGCACCCGGCATCCTGTGCTGTCGGTGCTGAATGCCATCAGTAAAGTTTATATCACCGTCATCCGGGGCACGCCTATGATGGTGCAGCTTCTCATCATGAGCATGGTGGTTTTCTCCAGCAGCCGCAACTATACCATGGTGGGCGCGCTGACCCTGGGCATCAATTCCGGTGCCTATGTGGCGGAAATCATCCGGGGCGGCCTGATGGCCCTGGACAAAGGGCAGATGGAAGCCGGGCGCAGCCTGGGCCTGGGTTATGTGGACACCATGCGCTTTATTGTGGTGCCCCAGTCGTTCAAGGCCGTCCTCCCCGCTCTGGGCAACGAATTTATCGTTCTTTTGAAGGACACTTCCCTGATTCAGGTCATCGGCGGCAAGGAACTGGTTCACGCCGCCCAGGGTATCATCACCCGCACCTATGAGCAGATGTTCCCGCTGCTGGGCGTGGCGGTGATTTATCTGGTTCTGGTGCTGGGGCTGAGCAAACTGATGAATATGCTGGAAAGGAGATTGCAGCAAGGTGATAGACATTAAAAATCTTTCCAAGTCCTTTGACGGGCACTTGGTTCTCGACAACATTTCCACCCACATTTCCCCCGGCGAGAAGGTGGTTATCCTTGGCCCCTCCGGCTCCGGCAAATCCACATTTCTGCGGTGCATGAATCTGATGGAGCAGCCCGATTCCGGGGAAATTTCCCTGCAGGGTCAGGTGCTGACCGACCCCAAATCCAATATTGATGCCATCCGGCAGGACATTGGCATGGTATTTCAGCATTTTAATCTGTTTCCCAACATGACGGTTCGGAAAAACATCACACTGGCCCCTGTGCGTACCAAAAAAATGAACCAGGCGGAGGCAGATAAGCTGGCCATGCGGCTGCTGGAGCGGGTTGGTCTGGCGGACAAGGCTGACAGCTATCCCAATCAGCTCTCCGGCGGTCAGAAGCAGCGCATCGCCATCGTCCGGGCCATGGCCATGAATCCCAAGGTGATGCTCTTTGACGAGCCTACCTCCGCCCTGGACCCGGAAATGGTGGGCGAGGTGCTGAACGTAATGAAGGAGCTGGCGCAGAGCGGCATGACCATGGTGGTTGTGACTCACGAAATTCCCTTTGCCCGGGAGGTTGCCAGCCGGGTTCTGTTTATGGACGGCGGCCACATTCTGGAAGAAGGCACCCCCACCGAGATTTTTGAAAATCCCCAACACCCCCGCCTGCGGGAATTCCTGTCCAAGGTTCTGTAATATACCCCTATGGCGGTCTGCATTGCACAGACCGCCATTTTCAACAAATTTCAACAGCAAAACAGATTGGAAATTGACAAATTCGCAAAACAGGTGTACTCTACTGGTATGAAGAAGTTCTCGAAAGCTATTTTACAGAAAAGAAGGAGTCAATTTATTTATGAAAGCAGCAGTTTTTCTGGGAACCCATCAGGTCGAAATCATGCAGCGGCCAATTCCGGCACTGGAACCCCATCAAATTTTGGTAGAAGTCCACGCCTGCGGCATCTGCGGTACGGACATCCATATTTTTAACGGTGCGGAAGGCGCCGCCAAAACCACCCCGCCTACCATATTGGGGCATGAGTTTGCCGGCATTGTCGCCGCAGTGGGAAGCGCCGTCACCATGGTGCAGCCCGGCGATCATGTCTGCATTGACCCCAATGAAATGTGTGGCGGATGTGCGCCCTGCAAAACAGGCCTCGGCCATTACTGCGAGCACATGACCGGCTACGGAACAACATCGGATGGTGGCTTCGCCCAGTTTTGTGTTGTTCCTGAAAAGCAGGCTTATGTGCTGGAGCCTTCCGTTCCCTTCGATATCGGCTGCATGGCAGAGCCGATTTCCTGCTGCCTGCACGGCATTGATATGTGCCAAATTACCACAGGCGATACGGTATTGGTCATTGGCGGCGGTCCTATTGGACAGCTGATGCTGCAGCTTGCCAAGCTGGCAGGCGCTGCCGTCACCATATTGTCGGAACCTGTGGCTACAAAGCGGGAAATGGCCCTGAAACTGGGCACGGATTACGCCTTTGACCCTCTGACGGAGCATGTGGATGCCCTGTTGGAACAAAAGGGTCTCATCCCCAATGTGGTCATTGAATGTGTCGGGCGGAAGCAGACCATGCTGGACGCTATCCACCTGGCGGGAAACAAGTCGCTGGTGATGCTTTTCGGTCTGGGTAATCCGGCGGATGAGATTCCCATCAGGCCCTTTGAATTGTTTAAGAAAGAGCTGACCATTCGGGCCTCCTACATCAATCCCTACACCATGGAAAGAGCCGTTAAGCTCATCAACCGCAACACCTTGAAGCTGGCGGAGCTGATTGGGTCTGTCATTTCTCTGGAGCAGCTTCCTCAGACTCTGGCCAGCCAGGAAGCCTTTGCCGGCGGCAAAGTAATTGTTCATCCCCAGGAATAACCCTGCTGATAAAATAAGAAAATCTCACCCGAAAGGGTGAGATTTTTCTGCCTTACAAGCCTAAAAACTGCATAAACACCGGGATTTGCTTTTCCCAGGAGCTTTCGCTGTGGGTGCCGCCGGGGATAATTTTCATCATGACGTTCACCCGCCGGGTCAGCAGCAGCCGAGCTACCGCAAACAGCGCCTCGGAGCTGGTGGGGTGGTTGGGCAGTTCCAGCGAGCCATAGTCGATGTAAATGCTGGTGTCGGATGCCAAATCCGATGTTTCCACAATCTCCAGCACCTTATCCTTATTCACCCAGAAGCTGGGCGAAATACAGGCCGCCTTGTTGAAAATGTGGTTATAGGCGCAAACCGCATACAGCGACATCAGGCCGCCCATGGAAGAACCGGCGATGCTGGTATGTTCCCGGTCCGGAAGCGTGGGATAGTTGGCATCGATGTAGGGCTTCAGCACCCCCACCAGCCAATCCATGTACTCCTTGCCCCGGCCCTTGACCTTTTCTGTTTCAGAAAAATCAATATCCACCGGAGAATATTCGCTCAGGCGGCTGTTGCCCTCGTGGTTACATTCCACGGCAACAATAATCAGCTGCTTTTTGTTTTCATCCAGGTACTCCCCCATGCCCCAGGATTTGCCGTAGGTGGCGTGGGAATCGAAAAACACATTGTGTCCGTCGAACATATACAGAACAGGATAACGGCGCTGCGCGGTCTGCCAATCGTCGGGCAGATAGAGATAGACCAGGCGTTCCGTCTGACCGGACAGGGCAGGGATTTTCACTTTCCAGGTGCGAATCATCCGTATACTCCTTTCGCGATAATTGGACATATTGGTTATAGTATACCTTTTTTCTGTCGCCCAGTCAATTCACATTCGCTACCAATTCCGCTGGAAAAACAACCTCAATCTTGGCAAAAAGCCACATATAATGGCAAAAGTACCCCCATTCGTGCTATATTTTTGAAAAGGTCATTGGATCAGAAAATTCTCCGGTGCCGCAAGAGCACGGAGAATTCTGATTTTATTCTTTTTTCAGCAATTTGGAATATCCCGTTCCGTACTGGACACACCGGGAAACTCGGCTGAGAGTGGCGGAAGAAATATCCACCTGTGCCATAACCTGCTGATATGTATTGCCCTCTATCAGCAGCTGGGCGGCATAGCAACGCTCCGCCATGTTCTCCACTTCCTTGGCTGTGCAAAGGTCTTCCAGCAACGCTCTGCAATCCTCCACGCTTTCCAGAGAAACCAGCAGTTTTAATAAATTCTCAATTCGCTCCTGTTTTCCGACACGCTCCATTGTAGTCGCTCTCCTATCCTTTCTCCCGCGTCCCCCGCAAAAATGCCCGGGTTTTCTCGCTCTGAGGGGTATTAAACACCGCTTCCGGGGTACCCATTTCCTCAATCACACCATCGGCCATATAAATAACCACATCTGCCACAGATTGGGCAAATTCCATTTCATGGGTTACCACAATCATGGTATTGCCTCCGTTTTTCAGTCCGCGAATAACCCGCAGCACTTCCCCGGTCAATTCCGGATCCAGTGCGGATGTAGGCTCGTCAAAGCACAGCACCTCCGGGTTCAGGGCCAGTGCCCGGGCAATGGCCACTCGCTGCTGCTGCCCGCCGGAAAGCTGCCAGGGATAGAAATGAACCTTTTCGGAAAGCCCCACCTGTTGCAGCAACTGAAGCCCCCGTTCCCGAATTTCTTTCGCCGACGTTTTTTGCATCAAGGACGGTGCCAGCGTCACATTTTCCAGCGCCGTGTACTGGGGAAACAAATTAAAATTCTGAAATACCAGGCCAAAATGCATCCTGTTTTTACGGATTTCCGCCTCATTTCCGGACAGTAGCTGTTCCCCGTTGACCCAGATTTCCCCCTCATCAGGCGTTTCCAGGAAATTCAGGCACCGCAGCAGCGTGGTTTTTCCGCTGCCGGAGGAGCCGATGATGGCAAGCACCTGGCCCTGCTCCAGCGAGAAACTCACCCCTTTAAGCACCTGCGTCTGCCCAAACCTCTTTTTGATATTGTTGACATGTAATACCGGCATGGCTTTAACCTCTGAAATAGTCCAATTTCTTTTCCATCTTGTTCAGCAGAACGGTAAGCAGTCCGCTGAAAATCAGGAAAAATGCGCCTGTGTAGAACAGGGGCCAGATGAGTCCTTTTTTGATGTAGCTTTGTCCCACATAAATAATCTCGTATATCGAAATAATGCGGGCCAGGGAGGTATCCTTCACCAGTGTGATGATTTCATTTCCCATCGGCGGCAAAATCCGCTTGACCACCTGCAGCAAAATTACCTTGAAAAAAATCTGCTGCTTGGTCATACCCAGCACCTGCCCCGCTTCATACTGCCCCCGGGAAATGGATTCGATTCCACCCCGGTAGATTTCTGAAAAATAGCAGGCGTAATTGATGGAAAATGCCACAATGGTGGCGGTAAACCGACTCATAGACGGCAGGTCAAACAGCAGCCCAGGGCCGTAAAAAATAATCAGAAGCTGCAGCATCAGGGGAGTTCCCCGGATGATCCAGACAAATCCCCGGGTCAGCCAGCGCAGTTGATTGAAGCGGCTCATGGAGCCAAAGCAAACCACGAGTCCCAGCGGGATGGCGAAAAACAGTGTCAGGCCAAAAATCTTGATGCTCTCCCAAAAGCCCCGCAGCAATTCAAATGTGACAGAAACAAACATGGCATACCTCTTACGAATGCATCCGCCCCCGGAAAGGGGGCGGATAAAGCCGGATGACTTTTTTATCTCACCAGAGTCAGATTATATTTCTCCGCCAGCGCATCCAGCGTTCCGTCATCCATCAGTTTTTTCATAAATGCGTTCAACTTTTCAGTCAGGTCGGATCCCTTCCGGAAGCCAACCACATATTCTTCTTCTGTCAGGCTGATGCCTACCGCCAGATTATCATAGCTGGTACCCTCGCCGATCATGGCGTTGCCCAAGGTGATGTCAATCACGCAGGCATCAGCCGTTCCGGCTGCAACCTCCAGCACCGCGGAGGTCTGATCCTGCACCGCCACATACGCCGTGATTCCCAGATTTATAAGGGCATCCTCACCGGCAGAGCCGCTTTCCACAGCAAAGTTCAGCCCCTTAAGGGAATCCACATCCGGATAATTGCCCACCACATCCTTTTTCATTACCACCACCTGTGCATTGATGACATAGGGATCGGAGCAGCTGGTGTTCAGCTTAACCTCTTCAGTAAGGGTCATACCGTTCCAGATGACATCAATGTTCCTGGTTTCCAGTTCGTAGAACTTTTGCCCCCAGTCGCTCAGCAGGAAAAATTCCACATCCACACCCAGTTCCTGGGCAAACATTCTGGCAAACTCCGCGTCAAAGCCGGTCCAGTCGCCCTTTTCATCTTTATAATCCATGGGTGCATAGTCGGTGATACCAACCACCAACTTGCCTTTTTCCCGAATGGAATCCAAATCCGAATTCTCTTTCGTGCTGCTGCAGCCGGCAAAACAGGCGGCAACCATCAAAACTGCCAAAATCCGTGCAAATAACTTTTTCATTTTCTTTATCCCCTTTTTTACCCCTGCGGGATTTATTTGATACCGGCATTATACTTTAGTTCGCTAAAGTTGTAAAGTGTTTTTTTAATTTTCGGCAACTTTCAGCAGCGTATCTGAATCCACCTCCATTTTTTCAGATTTCATTGTGCGAAATAGCAACCGTCTGTGCATAAATCAAAAAAGCGATGCTCCGTTGTGAAACGAAGCATCGCTCATTTTGTGTTGTTACTCCCATATGGCAAGGGGCGTAAATTTGCTCAGGCAGCGGATTTTCCCTTCAAATCGGATCATCACGCCTGGGGCTTCTCGTCAAAAACAATGGTCAGGACTTTCTCTCCACCGGCGCGCCACACGACGATGGTTTTTTCCTCACCCGGCTCGAAATTCCGCAGCACACGGGTCAGGTCGCTGAGGGATTCCACCTCATAACCGCCCACCTGGACAATAATATCGCCGGGCTGGATGCCGGCACGCTGGGCACAGGAGCCGGTCGTCACGCTTTCCACATACGCGCCCATGGGGATGCGGTACATCTGGGACACCATTGCGTCCACATCCCGCACCATTACGCCCAGGTATGCGCTTTTAATATAGCCATACTCCTGCAAATCTTCCAGCATACCGTGCACATCATTCATGGGAATGGCAAAGCCGATGCCCTCGATGCTGGCGCCGGAAGAAGTGGTGCCGGAATATTTGGCGGTGGTGATGCCGATGACCTCACCTTTGGCATTGAACAGCGGGCCGCCAGAGTTGCCGGAATTGATGGAGGCATCGGTCTGAATCATGGTCTGGGTGGTGCCGTCGGTGGTGACGGAGCGGTCCGTTCCGCTGACATAGCCCACCGTCAGGCTGAAGCTCAGTTCGCCCAGGGCATTGCCGATGGCAACCACCTGGTCGCCCACCTGCAAATCACTGCTGTTGCCAATGGAAACCGGGCGCAGGTTCTCCGCCTCCACCTTCAGCAGGGCAATGTCGTTGACGCTGTCCGAGCCAATAAGCACTGCATCCATGGTAGTGCCGTCATACCAAGCCACCGAAATGGTGGACGCGCCGTCGATCACATGGTGGTTGGTGACCACATAGCCATCAGCGGTGAATACAAAGCCGGAACCGGCAGAGGTTGCCTGATAGGTCTTGCCGTTTTCCGTTACCTTCGTGGTGCAGTTCACCGCCACAATGCTCTCAATGTTCTGATTATAAATCTGTGCGGGGGTCATACCCTCCACGGACACCGTGATTTCCTCATGCTTCTGGTTCTGGTAGCTTTCCAGCTGCTCCTGCAGAACGGTGATGCGCTCATCAAAGTTCTTTTGCAGCACCTTGTTCTGGTGCTGCCAATACCCATTCATCAGCACCGCACTGCCTGCGCTGCCGCAGGCCACCAGCGCCAGCACCACCACGGCAGCAACCGCCCGCTTGCCCAGCTTTTTCCAGGGGAAGTGCCGCCTGCTCTTCGGTGGGGTGTTGCCCGGTGTAGGCGAAGGCTGATCGGCAGACGCATCCGCTGTCGATGCTGCTGCAGGCGGCACCACGCCGCCGGTGGACTCCACGACACCCACACCAGCTCCGTGGTAGCAGCTCTCCTCCGGGGATGTCTGCTCTGCCGGGGATTCTTCCTCCGGAATCGGCTGCTCCGGAATCTGTTCGTCGGCGGGATTTGCTTCCGTTTCATCATCCGAAATTCGGTTGTTTTCTTCGTAAGTATCCATAGAATAACCTCCGCTGAATTGATGTAATCATCATATTTGCCAATTATGAACAGAACATGAACGCATCCAAAAGGATTTATAAATTCATCCTAAAATCAGCCTGAAAATCCGCTTTTCTCCCCCTTTTCAGGAAAGAGAAGCGGCGGCGATTGCCGCCGCCGTCTTTTTTACTTCTTGCGGAAGGATTTGCAGTCGGTGCACTGGTCCATGGCAGGATTCGCCTCATGGGTGCCAACAAGAATCCGGTCCAGGGAGCAGTAGTTGGCATCGTCACAGTGATAGGCGCACTGCTGGACGGTGCATTCAATACACTTGTTTGCGTGACAGCTCATACTTTTTCCTCCTTTAATTTAATACGGCAATAGTATGGCCGGCAAAGCAAAAATGATACGCCCCATTCCTTCCATTTCCTTTTCCGGCGCATTGCTTTTCGCCGGAAAATATGGTATGGTAACGGCAGAAAAAATAAGGAGTGTGTTATATGGCTAAAATTGCGCCTTCTATTTTGTCTGCGGACTTTGCCAATCTGGAGCGGGACATTCGCGGCATCCGGGAAAACGGCGGCGACTGGGTTCATGTGGATGTGATGGACGGGCTGTTCGTGCCCAACATCACCATTGGCATTCCCGTGGTGCAGTCCCTGCGAAAAGTAACCGACCTGCCGCTGGATGTTCACCTGATGATTGACCGGCCTCTTCGCTATGTGGAGGATTTTGTGAAAGCAGGTGCCGACTTTGTTACCGTTCATGTGGAAGCCGACCTACCGGAAAACACCCTGGCGGCGCTGGACAAAATTCACGCCCTGGGCGCCCGGGCGGGTATTGTGCTCAAGCCCGGAACTCCGGCGGAAGCCGCTCTCCCCTACCTGACAAAATGCGACCTGATTCTGGTGATGACCGTGGAGCCGGGCTTCGGCGGGCAGAAATTCATGGCAGACATGATGCCTAAGCTGAAAGCTCTGCGCGCCATGCTGGCGGAAACAAATCCCGCCTGCCTGCTGGAGGTGGACGGCGGTGTGGACAGCACCACCCACGCCATCTGCAAGGAAAACGGCGCCGATGTTCTGGTGGCAGGCTCTGCCTATTTTAAGGCAGCGGACAAGGCAGCCTTTGTCCGGCTGGTGCAAAGCTGAGCGCCCTCATTTCCCTCACGGCAGACGCAAAAAAGAAAATTGATTGTTTTTCCCATTTGCCATCATTGACAATTGGGCCGCGGGAATGTATAATATCTTCGGAAATTTTCAATTTTCATCAAGAAAGTATCTCAAAAGCCCCAAAGGCTTTCGAAAAGAAAGGAAGAATTGGCATGATTTACAGCACTGAAGTTCAGCACATGTGTTCTGTGGCCAAGGGTGCCTACCACGGCCCCGCTCCCATCCCCGAAGAGGGCAAGTGGGTTCAGGTCAAGGAAATCAAGGATGTTTCCGGTTTCACCCACGGCATTGGCTGGTGCGCTCCCCAGCAGGGTTGCTGCAAGCTGACCCTGAATGTGAAGGAAGGCATCATTGAGGAGGCTCTGGTGGAGACTCTGGGCTGCTCCGGCATGACCCACTCCGCCGCTATGGCATCCGAAATTCTCATCGGCAAGACCCTGCTGGAGGCTCTGAACACCGACCTGGTGTGCGACGCCATCAACACTGCTATGCGGGAGCTGTTCCTGCAGATCGTTTACGGCCGTTCCCAGTCCGCGTTCTCCGAGGATGGTCTGGCTGTTGGCGCTTCTCTGGAGGACCTGGGTAAGGGTCTGCGCAGCCAGGTTGGCACCATGTTCGCCACCAAGGCAAAGGGCCCCCGTTACCTGGAGATGGCCGAGGGCTATGTCACCCGCATCGCTCTGGACGAGGACAACCTGATCACCGGCTACGAATTCATCAACCTGGGCAAGATGATGGACTTCATCAAGAAGGGCGACGATGCCAACGAGGCGCTGAAGAAGGCAAAGGGCTCCTACGGCCGCTTCGTTGACGCCGCCAAGTACATCGACCCCCGTCACGAATAAGAGGAGGACACGAAAATGGCTTTGTTTGAAGGTTACGAAAGAAAGATTGACAAAATCAACGGTGTCCTGGCACAGTACGACCTGCCCTCCGTGGAGGCTTGCCGTGAGCTGTGCGTTTCCAAGGGCTTCGACCCCTACGAAATCGTCAAGGGCATTCAGCCCATCGCTTTTGAGGATGTGGCATGGGCCTACTGCGTGGGCGCTGCCATCGCCATCAAGAAGGGCGTGAAGAACGCCGCCGAGGCTGCTGAGGCCATCGGCATCGGCCTGCAGTCCTTCTGCATCCCCGGCTCCGTGGCTGAGGACCGCAAGGTTGGTCTGGGTCACGGCAATCTGGGCGCCATGCTGCTGCGGGATGAGACCAAGTGCTTCGCCTTCCTGGCTGGCCACGAGTCTTTTGCCGCTGCTGAAGGTGCCATCGGCATCGCCCGCTCCGCCAACAAGGCCCGTAAGGAGCCCCTGCGGGTTATCCTGAACGGCCTGGGCAAGGACGCTGCTCAGATTATCTCCCGTATCAACGGCTTCACCTATGTGCAGACCAAGTTCGACTACTACACCGGTGAGTTGACCATCGTCAACAAGATTGCCTACTCCAAGGGCGAGCGCGCTGCTGTCAACTGCTACGGCTGCGACGATGTCCGCGAGGGCGTGGCTGTCATGCACCACGAGGGTGTGGATGTTTCCATCACCGGTAACTCCACCAACCCCACCCGCTTCCAGCATCCTGTGGCCGGCACTTACAAGAAAGAGTGCATCGAGCAGGGCAAGAAGTACTTCTCCGTCGCTTCCGGCGGCGGCACGGGCCGTACCCTGCACCCCGACAACATGGCTGCCGGCCCCGCTTCCTACGGCATGACCGACACCATGGGCCGTATGCACTCCGACGCTCAGTTCGCCGGTTCTTCCTCCGTCCCCGCCCATGTGGAAATGATGGGCTTCCTGGGCGCCGGCAACAACCCCATGGTCGGTATGACCGTTTCCGTGGCTGTTGCTGTGGAAGAGGCTCTGAAGTAAGTTTCTACTCCCCCATATCCCGGCTCTTACGAGCCGGGATATTTTATCGAACCTCGTAGGGGCGAACTGCGTTCGCCCGCGGGCGGTCACAGACCGCCCCTACCCCCTATTATATTCCCTCCCTTTTCCAAAAATTTTAACCCCCAGGGTGCCGCGGCACTCTGGGGGTCTTACTTGCTTATTGCTTCCTTGCCAGGGTATAATCATCTCCCTGGCGGTAATAGGGGCAGCGGCCGTTGGGGGTGCCGAAGAAGCGGTACACCTCGTCCTCATCCAAATCCATCATGCAGTAGTATTCGTCATACTCCTCGTCATAATCCCAATACCAACAGGTATCGCATTCGCAGTCTTCCATCTCAGCCCTCCAGCAAAACGGTACGCAGAGCGCCGTTTTCCCAAATCATGCAGCTGTGGCTGCCATCCTTGGGAATGGACACCGAGCCGGGATTGACACAGCGAATGCCGCTTCGGACTTCGTCCATTTTCACATGGGTGTGGCCGGAAAGGAACACGCTCCCCTCCTCCAGCGGCGGCAAATTGTCCGGGCTGTGGTGATGCCCGTGGGTCAGATACAGCGTCACGCCGTCGCACACCAGCACGGCGTAGTCCGCCATGCAGGGAAAGGGCAGCACCATCTGGTCCACTTCCGCCTCACAGTTGCCCCGGACGGCAAGAATTTTATCCCGATAGGCAGACAGCATGGGAATCACCTGCTTGGGGGCGTAGTCCCGGGGCAGGTCATTGCGGGGGCCGTGGTACAAAAGGTCGCCCAGCAGCAGCAATTTCTCCGGCTGTTCTTTTTCCATAACCTCCATCAGCTTGCCGCACCAGTAGGCAGAGCCGTGAATATCAGACGCAATCAGCAGTTTCATACATACTCCTCTCTCGAAGCCAGGTAGGCTTCAATGTCAAAAGGTTTGATTTTTTCATCTTTCCGCAGATACAGCGGATGGTGGGGGTGCCCTTTTTTGGTGACTGCCCCGGCGCAGACCCAGCTGGCTCCAAAGCCCTGTCCTACCTCCACCATGTCCCGGACGCAGGCGGCAAGGTAGCCCAGCTTTTCAATGATGGCTCCCCAGGCCGCCCAGACCGTAGGCTTTTCGGAAATGGACAGCACATAGCGAAACGCCTCCAGATTCTCCCGGTGGAGCTGAGGGTTGCAGGTTTTCTCCATGTCATCCGGACTGGTGGCCCGCTGGGCATAGACATTAAACATGATGAAGCTGTCAAAACCGTTTCCAAGGGCAATCCGCTCCACAGATTTGAGGGTATTGTCCAGATGGTCCGGCTCCGCGGTGGAGGGATTGATGCCAATGCAAATCAGGGGATGCTTCCCCCGAGTACCCAGAATGTAACGGTATTCGGAATAAAAATTGGGTGCATAGAGCCATTTTTCAATGTCATAATCCTGGCTCGGAGTATTGGCCGCCGCCAGCGCCTGCTGGAAGGTCACCAGCTCCAGCTGGTCTGTGGTTACACTTGGAATGTGCATACTTCCTCCTTACGCCCAGAGCACGCAGTCCACGGGAATGTCAAATTCCTCCGTGTCCAGATGCTCCATCATCTGAAAATCGTAGCACAGCGCCAGGGTGGGATGATTCGGCTCCTGCGCCAGAAATTTGTCGTAAAACCCACCGCCATAGCCAATGCGATGGCCCTCATGGTCAAAGGCAAGGCCGGGCATCAGCACCAGTGCCGTGGGGTCGTCCGCCACCGGGCCGTCTGCTACCGGTTCGGGAATGCCTGCATAGCCCTTTTCCACGGCGGAAAGGTCCTCCAGATAGATAAACCGCATTTCGTCCCCGTAAACCTTGGGCACCGCCACACGCTTGCCCTCCTGCAAGGCTCTTTGGAGCATCGGCACGGTGCGCACCTCCTGATTATAGGGCAGATACCCGTAAATGGTTTTTGCCTGCCGGTACAGGGGCGACTGGGCAAAAAGTGTCCCCAAACGCTGGCTGGCAGAGAGAATCTGCTCCTCGGTCATGGCCCGCTTCTTTTCCCGGATTTGGCATCGCAGCGCCTGCTTGTCCATACAATTTCCTCCCGCGCATTTTTTGTTATTCTACCAAAGATGCGGATAAAATGCAAGAAGAAAGGGACTGCCGCAGCAGTCCCTTTCCGTATATGGAAAAGATTTGGCATTCTGCGTGCGCCGAAGGTGAATCGAGATCCTTCGACTCCGCTATCGCTCCGCTCAGGATGACAATAGCGGATGGCTTTATAAGCCAATGCGCCCCAGGGTCTGTTTCACCTGGGTCAGCCGCCCTGCCTCAAAGGGGCTTGTCAGCCCTGCCTCGGTTAAGAAGCTCAAAAGCTGATACTGCCCGGATGCCAGGTTTGCTTCATAGCAGGCAAGCCCCGTTCCAGCCTGCAGCTGCTCCATTTCGTAAAGTTGCAAGGCCGCGTCATTGCTCAGCACATAGCTGATGACATACATCGGCTGCTCGAAGAAATGGGGCACGCACACATAGTCCCGGCTGTCCCAGTAGCTTTCGTCAAAGCCATAGCCCAGGCACACCCTGCGGTACAGGTTTTCAATTCCCTCCACCGTCAGTTCCTCCGGGGAAAGGCCGTAGACCTGATGCTCAAAGCTGGCGTAGGCCGCCTGCTCCACATAGGTACTCAGGCACATGGCCAGCCGCGCCGCTTCCAGTTCCTCTCCCCCGTCGGCATAAAACAGGCTCAGATACTCCATGCCCTGGGAGAAAATCTCCGCCACATCGATTCCCTGCATACTGCCGCCGGGCACTGCATAGTCCGTGCAGAAATGGCCGAATTCATGGGCAAAGCTCAATTTGTCATAGGTACTGCCCGTGGGGCTGATGAAAATGTAAGGTGTCTGATAGGACGAGAGGTAAATTTCAAACGAGGTGCCGTATTTATTGGGGCTGTATGTCAAATCATAGACCCCCGCCTGCTTCATGGCAGAAAAGGCTTCCTTCACGGTGCCGCCCATGGCATTGACTGCGGACTGCACATAGCGCAGGGTGTCCGCTTCCGAAGCGGCGGTATTGAAGCTGTTGAAAGCTTCTGCGTCCAGCTGCCGGTACAGCGGCACCAGCTCCGCCCGGATGTCTGCCATGTAGGAAGTGGCCTGCTGCACCGTATAATCCCGGCCATAGTAGAAGTCATAGGCAAATTCCGGATAGCTGTCATAACCCACATAGGAGGCAATTTCCTGCCGCAGGCGCACCAGCTCCAGGAAAACCTCCGCCATCTGGCTGCCGTATTCCTCAAAATAGGCATCGGAATAATATTCTGCCTCAGAAGAATCACTCCACAGGGTCTGATACTGTCCCACCAGCGCGGCTTCCTGAGAGAAGAGACCGGTCAGATAATCGTCGTAAATGCTCTCCCCTTCGTAGCTGTCGAAATAGTCCGCGCCGAAATAATCGTCGCCCTCCAGGGTTTCCCGAATGGGTGACTGGGCAAGGCTGCGGTACAGCCGGTCAAGTCCCGCATCCACCTGGGCGCTGTACTGGGTGCAGTAGGCATATTCCGCCTGCCAGTAGCTGTCGGTCAAATCCCGGAAATAGGCAATCATGGCCAGATTCTGATTGGTGTAAAAATCATCGTATACATCATAATAATTCCAGATGGCCTGTTCCACTTTCTTGATGCTGTCGCTTTCCAGCGCCACGGCGCAGCTTTCCTCCAGCACCTGCTCCAGCTTTGTCATGGACGGGCGTGCGTATGTCATCCGGTCATAGGCCACAAGGCGGCCACCCAGCAGCGTCCAAATACCACCGCAACCTGTCAGTAGCAGGCAAAGGGCAAGGCAAACCGCCAAACCTAAAAATCGTATCCGTTTCATCCCGGCACCTCCTTTTTCCGGATTATACCATAACATGTGCCCATAAGCAACAAAAAAGAGGATGCCCGGAGGCATCCTCTTTTCCTTTGGCTTTTATTAGCCCTCGTTGCGCATCTGAGCGAAGCACTCGCTGCAGAACACAGGACGGTCGGTCTTGGGCTCGAAGGGAACCTTGGCCTCGCCGCCGCAACGGGCGCAGGTAGCGGTGAAGAACTCACGGGGGCCACGGGTAGCGGTCTTGCGTGCGTTACGGCAAGCCTTGCAGCGCTGGGGCTCGTTCTGGAAACCGCGCTCAGCGTAGAAAGCCTGCTCACCAGCGGTGAACACGAACTCATTGCCGCACTCTTTGCAAACTAAAGTCTTATCTTCGTACATTGTTTTTACCTCTCTTCGGTTGTTTGCCCCGTGAACGCCACCGGAAAAATGTCTCGTTGGAACCCGGAGTCTGTGAATTTTTTGTGGACAAGCCACTCCTGAATTATAGCACACAATTAAAAAATGTCAATGAGAAATCTGTCTTTTTTTCCAAATTGTGGCTGGTTTGCCGGAATATCCCGGTAAAATCCCTCAAATATCGAACTGTGTCTGCCCATCGTAGGCGATGTGCAGGTGGTCATAGGCCAGCGCCGTGACGCAGCGGCCGCGAGGCGTGCGGGTCAAAAAGCCCAGCTGCATCAGGTACGGCTCATACACATCTTCCAGCGTCACCGCTTCTTCTCCGATGGTGGCAGCCAGCGTTTCCAGCCCCACCGGGCCGCCGCCGTAATTGCGGATGATGGCCGTCAGCATCCGCCGGTCGATGTTATCCAGACCCAGCGCGTCCACTTCCAGCCGGGAAAGGGCCAGATTGGCCGCCTCCTTGGTAATCGTCCCATCCCCCATCACCTGGGCAAAGTCCCGCACCCGGCGCAGGAAGCGGTTGGCGATACGGGGCGTGCCGCGGCTGCGGGAGGCGATTTCCATGGCACCCTCCGGCTCAATGGACATCCCCAGAATGGTGGCGCTGCGGGTGACGATTTTCGCCAGCTCCTCCGGGGTGTACAGCTCCAGCCGCAAAGATACGCCGAAACGGTCCCGCAAAGGGGCGGAGAGCTGACCTGCCCGGGTGGTGGCACCCACCAGCGTGAATTTGGGCAAATCCAGCCGGATGGAGTTGGCGCTGGGGCCTTTGCCCACGATGATGTCGATGGCAAAATCCTCCATGGCCGGATACAAAATCTCCTCCACCACCCGGTTCAGGCGGTGGATTTCGTCAATAAAGAGAATGTCGCCGGGGTTCAGGTTGGTCAGCAGGGCCGCCAGGTCGCCGGGTTTTTCAATGGCCGGGCCGGAGGTGATGCGGATGCCAGCCCCCATTTCATTGGCGATGACACCGGCCAGGGTGGTTTTGCCCAGGCCGGGCGGGCCATAGAGCAGAGTGTGGTCCAGCGGTTCACTGCGCCGCCGGGCTGCTTCAATGTAGACAGAAAGATTTCCCTTGGCCTTCTCCTGCCCCGTATAGTCGGACAGCAGCTTGGGCCGCAGGCCGATTTCCCCTGCATCCTGGGGAGAAAAGGTGGGAGAAATAATGGGATTATCCAATTCCTGAGAAAATTCCAAACTCATAGCTTATCCTTTCATCACCATTGCCCGCAGGGCATAGCGCACCATTTCCTCGGTGGTGGCGTTGCTGTCCACACCCTTCAGGGCGGCGGAGATCTCTGCTGGGGAGTAACCCAGCTCCTGCAGCGCCGCATGGGCCAATGCCGCGGCGTTGGAGCTTTGGGGCACAGCCGCCGCAGAGCCTGTGGAGAAATCCAGCTCCACGCTGCCGCCACCGATTTTATCCTTCAGCTCCAGGATAATCCGCTGGGCAATTTTTTTGCCAATGCCCTGGGCGGCAGTGAGCATTTTTTCGTCCCCGGTCATCACCGCCAGGGTGAAATTCTGGGGCCCACCGGCGGACAAAATCGCCATGGCTGCCTTCGGGCCGACACCACTCACAGAAGTCAGCAGCTCATAGCAGCGCTGCTCCTCCCTGGAAATGAAGCCGTAAAGGTCAAAGGCATCCTCCCGGATGGATTCGGTCACATAAAGCCGGGCGGACTGATTCAGCTTCAGCTGTCCGGCGGTATAGGCGGTCACATGGCAGCCGTAGCCCACGCCGCCGCAGTCGATAACGGCTAAACCCGGCTCCAGCACGGTGACCGGCCCGGAAACATAATAAATCATTTCTTTCCTCCTCACTTCCCTGCCTGGGCCAAAAGGGATGTATGGCTTCTGGCGTGGCACAGGGCGATGGCGATGGCGTCCGCCGCGTCATCCGGCTTGGGCAGCTTTTCCAGATGCAGAAGCCTTTTTGTCATATCCTGCACCTGATGCTTGGTGGCGTTGCCGTAGCCCACCACCGACTGCTTCACCTGCATGGGCTTGTAGGAGGTGACCTCCAGCCCCGCCTGCCGGATGGCAAGCAAAATCACGCCCCGGCTCTGGGCAACCCCGATGCCGGTGGTCACATTCTGCCCGAAAAACAGCTCCTCAATGGCCACCGCTTCCGGCTTTGCCATTTCCAGCAGCTTCCGCATATCCTCATAGATGATTTCCAGTCTTGCGGAAAAGTCCATTCCCGCCGAGGTGGTGATGGCGCCGCAATGCAAAAGCCGCGCGTTTCCCCGGTTTGCCTCCACCAGCGCAAAGCCGGTGATGCCGTATCCCGGGTCAATTCCCAATATGCGCACAATGCCACCCCACTTTCGTTTCTGTCATTTATAATAGCACAATTGTTCTATTCTTTCAATACGGATTTTTACCGAATTTTGCACATGATTTTCTTTCCTTTGGAAACACTAGGGCTGAGGTGGGACGATGAACGAATTTTTCTGCAAAACAAAAATCATTTCCGGCAGCGGTGCTGTGGCTGCATTGGGGCAAATGCACATCCGGAGGCTGTTCCTGGTCTGCGACCCCTTCTTTGCCAAAAACGGCACGGCAGACGCGGTTGTGAAAGCCGCAAACCCGGAAGATGCCCACATATTCTCTCAGGTGGTGCCCGATCCCTCCGTCACGCTGGCGGCGCAGGGTGCCGCCGCCGTCCGGGAATTTCAGCCCGACACCATTGTAGCGTTGGGCGGCGGCAGCGCCATGGACAGCGCCAAGGCCATGGCCTATTTTTCCGGCTTGCAGCCCTATTTTGTGGCAATTCCCACCACCTCCGGCTCCGGCTCGGAAGTGACGAACTTTGCTATTTTGACCCACGAGGGTGTCAAGCACCCGCTGGTGGATGACCGTCTGCGGCCGGATGCCGCCATCCTCGACAGCCGCCTGACCCAGTCTCTGCCCCCCGCCCTGATTGCCGAGGGCGGCTTTGACCTGGTCAGCCATGCGGTGGAAGCCTACGCCGCGTCAGGTGCCGGGGCATTGAGCGACACGCTGGCGCAGCAGGCGCTGAAAATCGCACTGAAGTACCTTCCTGCCTCCTTTGGCGGGGACACGGCGGTGCGCCTGGAAATTCACAACGCCGCCACTATGGCAGGCATTGCTTTTTCCTGCGGAGGGCTGGGGTTGTGTCACGCCATCTCCCACAGTCTGGGCGGCGAATTTCACATTCCCCACGGGCGGCTCAATGCCATCCTGCTCCCGGCTGTGATGGAGCAAAACGCTACGGGCTGTCTCGGTCGGTATGCCGCCCTTTCCCGCAACCTGGGGTTGACATCCGGCAGCGATATGATGGCCTTTCGGGCGCTGAAAAACGCCCTTTTGCGGCTTCGACGCAACCTGCAGTTGCCAGAAACCCTTGCCCAATGCGGCATAACCCTGCCGCCGGACAAGGTGGAAAAGCTGGTAGATGCAGCGTTGGCAGACCCCTGCTGCGCCACCAATCCCGTCCGCCCCAGCCGGGAGATGGTGCGTGCCATTTTGCGGGAGGTCAGCGGACATGGCTGAGCTTCTCCGCTCGGTGGGGCTGGATGTGGGAACCAGCACCACCCAGATGGTGGTTTCCCGGCTAACCGTTGAAAATAAAGCTTCCGCCTTTTCCGTGCCGGAAATGGAAATTGCCCGGCGGGAAATCCTCTACAAAAGTCCCATCCACATCACCCCCCTGCTGGGGCAGGATTTGGTGGATGGCAACGGCATACGCCGCATTGTGGAGCAGGAATACCGTGATGCCGGTATTTCCAGAGCGGATGTGGACAGCGGTGCGGTGATTATCACAGGGGAAACCTCCCGCAAGGAAAACGCCCGGGCTGTGCTGAACGCCCTGAGCCAATGGGCCGGGGATTTTGTGGTTGCCACCGCTGGGCCCCATCTGGAAAGTGTGCTGGCAGCCAAGGGTTCGGGGGCTGACCGCTATTCGGCGGAAACCGGGAAAACCGTGCTGCACATGGACATTGGCGGCGGCACCAGCAACCTGGCCCTGATTGAAAACGGTGAAATCACCGCCACCGGCTGCATGAATGTGGGCGGGAGGCTCCTGAAATTTGACAGCACGGGCCGTATCACCTACCGCTCCCCGGTGCTGCGCGGTCTGTTTACGCCCCAGTTGGGAGAGATTCCCAGTCAAAAGCAGCTGCGGCAGCTGTGCCGGACGCTGGCGCAGGGTCTGGAAATGGCGGCAGGTCTGAGCCCCGCCACCGGGCTGCTGACCTCCCTCTGGACGGCGGAGGCGGGCGAGCCGTGGATTCCGCTCCAGGTCGCCCCGGTACTGTCTTTTTCCGGCGGCGTGGCCGCGTGCATGGAGCAGAGGCTTGAACCGCTGGCCTTTGGGGATATTGGGGTGTATCTGGGGCAGGCCATCCGGGAAAGCCGCCTGTGCCGGGGCGAATACCGCCTGGGCAGCGAAACCATCCGGGCCACCGTCATCGGGGCGGGCTGCCACAGCACCCAGCTTTCCGGCAGCACCGTTTTTCACCGGGGAATTTCCTTTCCTCTGAAAAACATCCCGGTGGTTTCCCTCTCGGATGCGGAGCAGAAAAGCCCTTCCCTCTCCCAGCTTTTGGCGCAAAAGCTGGGCCAGCAGGACACCGCCGCCGTCATTGCTCTGCCCGGCTTTTTCGGCGGGCATTACAGCCAAATCACCGCCCTTGCCGATGCCATTGCAGCTGCAAGTTGTTTTCCTGTGATGGTTGCTTTGCAGGCAGACATGGCCAAGGCACTGGGGCACGCCCTTTCCCTGCGGCTTCCCAAGGACATCCCCATTTTGTGCATTGACCGGGTGAAGTTGAGCGGCGAAAGCTTTCTGGATGTGGGCTTTCCGGTAGGAAACGCCCTGCCTGTGGTGATTAAAACTCTGATTTTGGAGAAGTGAGCCAATGAAATTACAAACCATGCTCCTGGGAAAAACCTACATTTTTCGGGACATCAAACAGGTCTTAGCCAAGGCCAATGAAGAAAAAACCGGCGACAAGCTGGCGGGACTCGCCGCCGAAAGCGCCCAGGAACGGGTCGCCGCCAAGGTGGTGCTCTCCGCCCTGACCCTGAGCGACCTGCGGGAGCATCCCGCCGTCCCCTATGAAGAGGACGAAGTCACCCGCATCATCCAGGATGATGTGAACGAAACCGTCTACCGGAAAATCCGGAACTGGACGGTCAGCGAGCTACGGGAGTGGATTCTGTCCGAAGAAACCACCGGCGCGGACATTCGGCGCATCAGCCGGGGGCTGACTGCCGAAATGATTGCGGCGGTGTGCAAGCTGATGAGCAACCTGGACCTCATCTACGCCGCCAGCAAAATCACCGTCACCGCCCACTGCAACACCACCATCGGCCTGCCGGGCACCCTCTCCTGCCGCCTGCAGCCCAACCACACCACCGACGACCCGGAGGGCATCACCGCCTCCGTGCTGGAAGGGCTGTCTTTCGGTGCAGGGGACGCGGTGATTGGGCTGAATCCCGTCACCGACTCCCCGGAGCAGGTAGGCCGGGTACTGCGCCGCTTTCAGGAAATCAAAGAGCACTGGGCCATTCCCACCCAAATCTGCGTGCTGGCCCATGTGACCACCCAGATGAAAGCCGTCCGGGATGGTGCGCCCTGCGATTTGATTTTCCAGTCCATCGCCGGCTCTCAAAAGGGCAACGAAGCCTTCGGCTTCTCCGCCGCCACATTGGAGGAAGCCCGGGATTTGCTGCTGCATGAGGGTACTGCCGAGGGGCCGAATGTGATGTATTTTGAAACCGGGCAGGGCTCAGAACTTTCCAGCAACGCCCACCATGGCACCGACCAGGTGACCATGGAGGCCCGGTGCTACGGCTTTGCCAAACGGTTTCAGCCCTTCCTGGTGAACACCGTGGTGGGCTTTATCGGCCCAGAATATCTGTATGATGCCCGGCAGGTGACCCGGGCAGGTCTGGAGGATCACTTCATGGGCAAGCTCACCGGCATCTCCATGGGCTGCGACTGCTGCTACACCAATCACATGAAAGCAGACCAGAATGACATTGAAAATCTGGCCTCCCTGCTGACCCTTGCAGGCTGCAACTATTTCATGGGCATTCCCCACGGGGATGACATCATGCTCAACTACCAGACCACCGGCTTCCGGGAAACCGCCACATTGCGGGAGCTGACGGGCAAGACCGCCATCCCCGAATTTCAGCGGTGGCTGGAGAAAATGGGCTTTGTGGAAAACGGGAAGCTGACCAAAAAAGCCGGAGACGGCTCCAGCTTGCTGTTTTAAGGAGGGAAAGGCATGAACAAGGAAGAACTGACCGCTCTGGTGGCCGAGCTGCTGCAAAATATGGGGCAGGAGCCTATGGTTAAAGGCAGCGGCTATAAACCCACCGCTCCCATCCCGGAAAAGAACGCCCCGTCCTTTCAGCCCGGCGACTTTGTGCCAGATGTGACAGCGCTGGATTTGCGGAAGCTGTATCTGACGGAAGATCCTGCCGACCGGGAGCGCTTTGCCCGGATGAAGCTGAAAACCCCCGCCCGGCTCGGCTCCGGCAGAGCAGGTCCCCGGTATAAAACCCTGACCATGCTCCGCTTTCGGGCGGATCACGCCGCGGCGCAGGATGCGGTCTGGTCGGAACTGGACGGGGATTTTGCCAAAGAAAACGGCCTGCTGCCCACCAAAACCCGGTGTGAAAGCAAGGAGGAATACCTGACCCGCCCGGATTTGGGTCGCTGCTTTGACGAGCATAACGCCAAAGCCATCAAGGGGGTCGTCAGTGCCCCACCTGTGGTGCAGCTGGTGGTAGGTGACGGTCTTTCCGCTGCCGCCATCCGGGAAAATGCCATGGACGCGCTGGCGGCGCTGAAAGACGGCCTGAAGGCAAGAGGCATCTCCACCGGGCCGGATATTTTCGTCAAATACTGCCGGGTGGGCGCGGGCGACGCCATCGGCGACATCACCGGCTGTCAGCTTGTGTGTATGCTGGTGGGCGAGCGGCCGGGGCTGGTGACAGACAAGAGTATGTCCATCTATATCACCTACCGCCCCCACACCGGGGTGTCGGAATCCAGCCGCACCGTCATTTCCAACATCCACGCCCAGGGCACCCCGGCAGTGGAGGCAGGGGCTTATGCCGCGGAGCTGATTGAGAAAATTTTGCAGAAAAAGGTGTCCGGCGTGGGGCTGCATCTGGAGCAAACATCATGATTCCTGTGAAAATTCTGGCGCTGCAATTCATTCCAAATGCCGCTGCCGCTCTGTGCCGGGCATTGGAAATTCCCCAGAGCCACCCCGCTCTGGCTCTTGTCACCACCGACTGCGATGACGCCACCTATATTGCTCTGGACGAGGCTACCAAGGCCGCCGAGGTGGAGGTCAGCTACGGCCGCAGCTTCTACGCAGGATCATCAAACGCCTCCACACCCTACGCCGGCGAGGTCATCGGCATTCTCTCCGCCGCCACACCGGGGGCGGCCCGTAGCGGCATGGAAGCGGTGGTCTCCGCCCTGGGGCGGATTGGATTTGAGGAAGCAGAGGGCGTTCCCTACCTTGCCCACACCGTCAGCAGCTGCGGCAGCTTCCTTTCCAAAGAAGCCGGGGTGCAGCCCGGTGCGGCGCTGGCCTATCTGATTGCGCCGCCGCTGGAAAGCGTGATTGCCCTGGACGCGGCGCTGAAAGCCTCGGATGTGCGGCTGTGCAAGTTCTACGCGCCCCCCAGCGAAACCAACTTTGGCGGTGGAATTTTAACCGGCACCCAAAGTGCCTGCGATGCCGCCTGTGCCGCCTTTGCCGAGGCGGTTATCCAGGTAGCCCGCCGTCCCATTTTGATTGACAGGAAGTGAATCCATGGATTTTGACAAAGACTTAGCCGCCCGGCAGGAAGCCAGAACCCTGTGCATCCAGGCGGAAAAAGCCCAGCAGCTTCTCTGCCGGATGCCCCAGGAAAAGCTGGATGCCATCTGCGCTGCCATTGCCAAACGCTTTTCCGCTGCCGCCGAGGAACTGGCGGAGCTGGCAGCGGCAGAAACCGGCTTTGGCTGTGCGAAAGACAAAACCATCAAAAACCGCTTTGCCTCCGAAACCGTGTGGGAAGCCATCCGGGACATGAAAACCGTGGGAATTTTGAAGGAGGACGCCAAAAACCGTCTTTGGGAAATCGGCGTCCCCGTGGGAGTGATTGCCGCCATCGTGCCCAGCACCAACCCCACCTCCACCATCTGCTATAAGGCGCTCATTGCCCTGAAAGCCGGAAACGCCATCGTCTTTTCGCCCCATCCCAAGGCCATCGGCTGCTCTGTGAAAGCGGCGCAAATCGTGGCGGATGCGGCAGTGGAAGCCGGCGCCCCCGCCGGAAGCGTGGGCTGTCTGCGCATGGCCGCCATGGCAGGCTGTCAGGAACTGATGGCCGCGCCCCAGGTTCGGCTGATTCTCGCCACC